>DAITQE010000458.1:0-3968 GCA_036833235.1 Opitutus sp. | reverse complement strand
CGGATCATAGATCTCGCCTCGCACATCCATCGATCTCAACTTCGATTTTCAAACAGTTCGCACACCGCTATTCTGGTGGCTTCCTAAATATTCTTGTGCCGATTCTCCGGCAGCCTTGCAGAATAAACCTGATCGGTTCATTCGTCAAGTGATTGGAAGCAAATTTTTTATGGTTTGCTGACTCGTCCCGCCCTTCCTGAGCCGAGCTAAAAACCGGTCGGAGGGGGATTCTCAAGCTACCTCGGCCAAACTGCGAGTTCAACCCCCCGACCAGAGGAAACGCTGGCGCGATTGATATTCCCCCGTATGTTTGCGCAGCATCACATAAAGAGGGTGGAATGCTCCAGCCTCCCCAGCCCCACAACGCAGCGGATCCATCTCCCATGGCACCTCCGCTCGACCCGATAGCTTCGTTGCGCGCCGCGCTCCGCGGACATTACGAAATCGAGCGTGAGATAGGGCAAGGAGCATTCGCGACCGTATATCTCGCGCGCGACCTCAAACACGAACGAAAAGTCGCGCTCAAAGTCCTCCACGCCGACCCGTCCTCGGAGACCGGAGAGCTTCGCTTCATTCGTGAGATACGGCTGCTCGCGCGGCTACAGCATCCCAACATCCTCCCGCTCCACGATTCGGGACACGTAGAGACGCTCCTCTACTATGTAATGCCCTACGTGAGCGGCGAGACGCTGCGCGACCGGATCGACCGCGAGCGACAGCTCGTGCCCGACGTTGCGTGCAACATCGCCCGCGACGTCGCCGACGCGCTGGCCTATGCGCACGCTCAGGGCGTCGTCCATCGCGACATCAAGCCGGAGAACATCCTCCTCTCAGCCGGTCATCCGGTTCTAGCTGATTTCGGTATCGCGCGCGCGATCGATCTCGCCGGCGTTCGGCAGCTTACCCGCACCGGAAGGGGCAGCCCCGGGACTCCGGCGTACATGAGCCCCGAGCAGCTGATGGGCGACAAAGAGCTCGATGGGCGGAGCGATACCTATAGTCTCGGTTGCGTGCTGTTCGAGATGCTCACCGGGAAGCCTCCCTTTAGCGGGAAGGAAGGTTTCGTCAAGCGGTTCACCGAGGCGCCTCCGAAGCCGTCGTCGATCAGAACCGATCTCCCAGCATGGATAGACGACGTCATCATGATCGCGCTCGCGAGAAGCCCGAGCGACCGCTATCAGGCGGCGCAGGAGTTCATGAACGCGTTGAGAAATGCGGAGAGCCCCAGCGCCGAGCGGGTTCCTCCGCCGCGAACGAGACCGCCAGCCGAAGAGTCTCGCCGCGAGTCGTCTGATCACACCGATCTTGACGCGACCCATTATCGCCCCCCTGACACCGCCCAGGCCGCGATCGCTCAACAACTCCTCTCCGCCAATCGAGACGCCCGACGACGCCAGTGGCTCGCGCCGATCCGCGCGCATCCAAAAACGGTGGCGGTCGTGTTTTTGGGAGCGATAGCAGCACTACTGACCATCTTCTCGGTTGCAAAACCTGGAAGTCGGTTTTCACGCCTCACCGGCAGCGTGACAATCGACACCGCGCGTTTTGCTGTCCTGCCTTTCTCCGGGTCCGATCATCGCGGTGCACAATTTTCTATTGATCTCTACGATGAATTCAGTCAGTGGCATGAACTGCCCTTGGTTTCGGACACCAGAGTTGCTCAGATGGTCAATGACAGGGGAAGGCCGACGACTGAAAATGAGGCGCTCGTCATTGGCAGGGCATTGGGCGCTGGCAAGGTGATATGGGGAAATGTTACAGACGATAACGGAACGATGCGAGCTCGAGTCCACCTCTACGACGCGAGCTCGAAAGAGACCATGGACGATTTTGTCTTTTCTCGCGCTGATTCTGGCGCAACCAATTACTTCCCGATAGCGATGCGGCTTTTGGGCGGAGCAGATCGCTCAGCAGCCGCGTCCGCGTGCGATCCCGGCACTCGTTCCTATCCAGCGTGGTCTGCTTGTAGTCGCGCGCAAAACGCGTTGAGAACGTGGAATCTCGGAGAATCGGAGCGTGAATTGCGTGCGGCGTTGAAAGCCGACCCGGACTATGCCGCTGCCCAGGTTTGGCTCGCGCAGGTGGAGGCGTGGACACAGCCTTCACTAAACCGCGAATGGCAGGATTATGCAGCGACGGCGGCATCTCACGGCGGAAGACTCGCCGTTCGCGATCGAATAATCGCGCAGGCACTCGTTGCGATGGCCAATCAGGCCTATCCTGAAGCCTGCGCGAAATATCGGGCGCTCACGGTCGCGGATTCTGTCGATTTCGTCGGGTGGTACGGCCTGGGCGAATGCCAATCGCTTGATTCGCTGGTGGTTCCCGCCCCGCACAGTCCATCAGGCTGGTATTTCCGAAGCAGTAATCGATCGGCGGCAGCGGCCTATCAGCGCGCACTCAGGTTTGCGCCCGGTGCGCGGGCAATTTTGCGTTTCGAAAAGTTGCAGAGCCTTCTTCCTACGGCCGCGACCAAGGTTCGGATGGGACGGAGCGCTCCTCCGAACAGAATCGACTTTCTGGCATCGCCGACATTGGGGTCGCACGACACGCTGGCCTTCGTTCCCTACCCGATAGCGCAATTCAGCGACAAAGCTGCAGCCGCCTCCGCGACGATGAGTGAAGCCATCGCCCAAAACACGGAAGAGCTACTGAATTTCACTATTGCGTGGACGCATGATTCAAACAACGACCCCGCGGCTTTTGAGGCCCTGGCAGACATGCTGGAGGTTCACGGCGACATTGAGGACGATGCCTCTCCCACCGCCTCCGCGCTCAGTGCGCTCCGGCGAGCGGCCGTACTCTCCACCGACCCAACGCAACAGCTTCGCATCAAATCAAACGAGGCATGGGTGCGCTTCAAGCGAGGAGAGTTTGCCGAAGCCAAACGGTTGGCGGACGATCTTCTCGTGCCGCGGCCGATACCGGCAGCCAACGATGCGCAAGTGCTCATCGGACTCGCTGCCCTGACAGGTCGCGTCAATCGGGTGGCCGCTCTGGCAAACGTTACTGGCGGCGGGTTGCCAACTCCATTGAACGACGTTCCCAGACCAGTTAGCGCTGCCGCGTCCAGGCTATTCGCGAACGCCGCGCTAGGCGTTTGCGGACCAGAGATAACCTCGGCGCGCAAGGAACTCGATGATGCTTTGGATCGGTACATCGCTCCGGCCGCGGCGCCAGCGTTATCTCAGCAAATTCTAGGCAGGCCCCTTAGCATGCTCACGCCCTGCACCGGCGGTCGATCGGCGCTCGAGATCGAGGCACCCCGTGACAGAATGACGCGGATGCAAAAGGCTTTCGCGCGTGGTGACCGCAAGGCTTTCAAGGCGATCGACGACAGCGTTGCGTTGCGAATACGCACGCGCCGTCCAGGCGACCTCTCCCCTGATTTTACGTTCCAACAGGCTTGGCTTCACGCAGCATTCGGCGATACTGCCGCGGCGATCTCGCAACTCGATCGCTCACTGCGCGCACTTCCGGGGTTGAGTCCACCCGCCCTGAGAGAAGCGGGTGCCGCAGCGGCGATCGTCCGTGCAATGGTGCTCCGTACCGACCTCGCTGCAAAAACCGGCGACAGCGGGACTGCGCGCAAATGGGGTAGAATTGTCTCCATCCTTTGGTCGAGCGCGGACCCCTCATTGCAATCCGAACTGAAGAGAATGCAGGCTTTGGCAGGTCAGTCTCAGACCCGATAGGTTGCACCCTCACACGTCTTGGGAGGTCACAAATGAACCCGTACCGATTTGCCCGGCGAGTAGCAAAGCTTTGCACCGCAGTGACCGTGACTTTCATTTTCGCCGGATGCCCATTCCCGGCGACGCGCGCTCCCGACAAGAGGCCCGCAGAGATCAATCTTCCGCCGCAAGGTTCCGCGCAGGCATTCGAGCAAATCATACGCGACCTTGGCCAATTCGATTGGGGCCCTGCCCACTACGCGCAGTGTGTCGGATGTCAGACGGCTCGTGATG
>DAITQE010000457.1:0-3969 GCA_036833235.1 Opitutus sp. | reverse complement strand
ACGCTGCGTCGATTCAAACAAGCGTTGAAAAGACACTTACATGCAGATTGAAGAGGCGATCGAGTTCGCCGTTTTGGCGTCAAACAGATGTTCCACGATCGCTAAACCAAACTCGACGGCGGTGCCTGCGCCTCGGGACGTGATGATGTTACCGTCAACGACCACCCGCGCGTCTGCGAGGATTTCGGGTAACTCTGACGCGACTGAAAAATGCGCGGTGTAGCGGCGGCCCGAGAGTAGCCCTGCGTCATACAGAACGGCGGGAGCCGCACAGATCGCGGTGACCCAACGGCCAGCGGCGTGTTGTTTCAGCACAATGGCACGCACGCGAGGGTCGGCTCGCAAATGGCTTGTCCCGGGACCGCCCGGGAGAAAAACACAATCGAAGTCGTGCATTTCGACAGCCGCTAATGTTGTGTCGGCATGAAGAGTGATTCCGCTCCGTCCCGTAACATGAATGCCGTCAGCGAGTGCGGCGGAAACGACTTCGGCTCCGGCACGACGGAGCAGATCGATGGGGGCGGTGGCTTCGATTTCCTCAAAACCTTCCGCGAGGATTGCGAGTACCTTAGGCATGGTGTGGAGTTGAACACGCATGCCGCCGATTGCCCACGGAAATTTTTCAGGACAGCGGCTGGTGATTTTTGGTTGCGGTTACGTTGGAGGTGAAGTGGCCCGGCAGGCCATTGCAGCTGGCCTTCGTGTGACCGCGCTCACCCGGAACGCCGAAAAGGCGGAGGTACTCAGCCGATCTGGCATTGAGGTGGTGATCGATGATCTCGCCAGCGACGCGTGGCACGGCAAAATTCCAGGTGGCGCGGATTACGTTTTAAACGCCGTCAGCTCCGGTGGAAGAGGGATCGAAGGATATCGGCACAGCTATTTGGAGGGAATGAAATCACTCCTCACGTGGGCGGCTGCCACTGGGCCTGTTGGAACGGTGGCGTACACGAGCAGCACGTCGGTTTATCCGCAGGACGGCGGCGTGCGCGTTGACGAAACGGGGTCGACCGAACTCGCGACTGAGCGTGGGCAAGTTCTGTTGGATGCCGAACGGACTTTGCGCGAACCCGGATCAATTTCCGCCGTCGTACTGTCTGGCGGCAATGCACGCGAGCCGTACCATCGATATTTTATTCTGCGGCTCGCCGGAATTTATGGTCCGGGACGACATCACCTGCTCGAGCAGATCAAAGGCGGTGAGGTCGCCGGCAATGGCGAACATCGTTTGAACCTGATCCATCGAGACGACGTCGTGACCGCGATTTGGGCTGCGTTTGCGGCGCCTTCGGGAATCGCAAACGAGATTTTTAACGTGTCGGATGACGGCGCCGCGCGCAAATCCGAGGTCACCAACTGGCTG
Source organism: Opitutus sp. (assembly GCA_036833235.1). Classification (GTDB taxonomy): domain Bacteria; phylum Verrucomicrobiota; class Verrucomicrobiia; order Opitutales; family Opitutaceae; genus Opitutus. The sequence goes on along the minus strand of DAITQE010000457.1, from coordinate 2,606 downwards.
GCGATGCGGGTGGGCGTACCCGCTCCTCACTTCAGCGGAGCCCCGGCGGGCAGCCGACGAACGATCACGCCAGACCGGCTAATCTCGAACGCCAAACTCGAGAGCACGCTCGGCTGGCGGCCGCTTTATCCGACTTTCCGTGAAGGCTACGAGCAAATCCTCGCGAGTCGATGATCCGCAAAACTGGCGAAACGAGTTTTGACGTGATTACTGATGAGGAGTGTCCATTAGTGGTCTCTCTCAATTAACCCAATTAATCCATGGCTGGTGTAGGCAAACTTCTCAAACAAGCGCAGAAAATGCAGCGCGGCATCGAAGCGCTTCAGACCCAACTCGAGGCGAAAGAAATCGACGTCACGAGTGGAGGCGGCGCGGTGAAAATCAAGATCAACGGTGCGGGCAAATTCACCGCGCTGACGCTCGATCCTGAATTTCTAAAGGAAGATCCGAAACTCGTTTCGGACACCGTGCTTGCCGCCGTGCAGGACGCTGCAAAGCAGGCGAAGGAGTACAACGACGCTGAGATGCAGAAAGTGACCTCTGCCTTTCAGGTGCCCGGATTCATGTGAGGCGGCCGAGGCTTCTGAGTTCAGAGTTTCGGGTTCCGAGTTCCGAGTCTTGATATCCGAGTTTCGGGTTCAGAGCCAGAATCAGGTATTGGATTTCGAGGTTCGGCTGCTGCATTCGGAGTTGCCAACCGTTTTGTAACCGGGAGCTCAAACCCAACCAGACCTCTGACCTCGGAACTCTTAACTCTTAACTCTGAACTCTGAACTCGGAACTCTGAACTCGGAACTCTGAACCTATTCCCCCCGTGCCCACCGCGTTCGAGAAACTTCAGCAGCATCTGAAACAGCTGCCCGGGCTCGGCTACCGCTCGTCGGAGCGGATCGCCTTGCACCTGCTCGTCGAAAAACCCCAGCGGTTGCCGGCGCTCGTCGCCGCCCTCGAGGAAGCCGCGCGCGTGGTGCGGCGCTGCACGCGCTGCGGAAATCTTGCAGAAGGCGAACTCTGCGCAATTTGCGCTGACGAGCGACGTGATCAGTCGGTCGTGTGTGTGGTCGAGCACGTTCCGGATCTGGTGGCGCTCGAACGCAGCGGCGCTTACCGGGGCGTCTATCATGTTTTGCACGGCAAACTTTCCCCGCTGCAAGGCGTCGCTCCGGAGGATTTGAATCTTGCGTCGCTGCTGTCACGTGTCGCGGCGGGCAACGTGGTCGAACTCATTCTTGCGCTGTCGAACGACGTCGAAGGTGAGGCGACGTGTCACTATTTGACCGAACAATTGGCGGCGCAGCAGCGCACCGTTAAAACGACACGCATCGGTTTCGGTCTTCCGAGTGGTGGCGGTGTCCTCTACGCAGATTCGGTGACATTAAAAAGCGCCCTGGACGCCCGGCGGGCCTACCGCTGAGGTTGACTGGATGCGTATTCGTGATTGCGGCGGACGAAAAATCCTTTTCTTTCAGGACGTTTTTCGCGGGCGTAGTATAGTGGTTATCACATGTGCTTCCCAAGCATGGAACGAGGGTTCGATTCCCTCCGCCCGCACCAGTTTTCAGTCAGGTTTCGAGCAGTTTCGCAGCGGAGCCCAACCAAATGCGTACAAACCGAGGAGGCGTATCTCCGGGTTGTCGGTTCGAATGTAGGGCCTTCGCTGGCGAAGGCCGCGGTCGTCGCAAGCGACGACCCTACAGGTCCACCGCCAACCGGCAGATGCGTACAAACCGAGGCGGTTGAACAAATCCGCCTCGTCTCGCGGCACCGGGCCTTTTAGGGTCTGAAGCAATGCCCCTCGATCCTAATTCGCAATTCGATCAGACCGTTCTCGATATGATCGAGCACAGCCCCATTGGCGCGGTGCCTTTGACTCCCGCTTATCAGGATTCCCTGAAGCGGTTATATGCCGCGCACAAAATCTACGCGAACGCGGATCACAAGAATGGCCACGTCACGGCCCGCTCCCTCGCCAATGCGCCGGCGTTTTACGCATGCAATCTTGATGCCGTCATTGGCGGTTCGATCAGTGCCGACGCGCTGGAGTCGAACGCCAGCATTTTTGACCGTTATGTGGCTTCGTTGCCGCCGGAGCGCCGCGAAAAAGCGGAAAGTTACAGGCTGCTCGTCGCCGGACGTCCGGCCCATCATCGCGCGAAGCATGGCCCTTCCGGCGACGTGGCCACAGTCCACGACCCAGTCCATACGTTGTGTCTGGTGCCGGGCACGGGACCTCACCATGGCTTGCCGGGTAACTACCTTTATGGTTCCGCCCTGCAACTGAACGCCACGCCCGCATCGAAATGGATGATACAGTTGCACGACTGCGATGACGGCGCCTGCGTGTGCGAGGTTCCAACTATACAAGAGGCGTTCGTAAAGCTCCTGGACGTCGTTGCCTCAGCGCCGTTCACGATGGACGAGTTGGATGCGCTCGGCTTCCAGATGACGTGAGCGTGATCTGGTCTCAATCGCTGGCATCGTGCCCCAAGGTTCCTCCCGTGTGAGAACCCATTCCTAGCGAGCAATTGTCATGACGCTGACTGACCTCGGCTGGACAGATGAGTTCGCGCGCCATTTTAAGCCTTACTCACAACAAGGCTTGGAGC
>DAITQE010000456.1:0-3969 GCA_036833235.1 Opitutus sp. | reverse complement strand
CGGGACGCCCGAGCCGACACGCGAGACGCGTGTGCTCCCCGGACCCCCGGCCTCGCTTTCTGCAGTGCTCCGGGGCTTGCCCCGGAGATCTTCACTGAGCTATCGCGACGTCCGGCTTACGGCCCAAGCGCCCGATCACCTGCCCTTCTTACCAAGCCGATTGAAAATCGCTCTCGCGTTGCGGCTGATCACTGCGCTTTGAGGCGTGCGGCTTGGGCGAAGTGCTCCGCCGCGTCTGCACGGCGTCCAAGCAGGAGGAGCGCTTTGCCCCAGTTTTCCTGAATATTAGGCGAGGACGGATTGATCTCGGCCGCCGTTTCGAACGCCGTCAATGCCTCCTCAGGCCGCCCCCTGCTCGCGAGTGCGATGCCGAGATTATTATACGTCTGGAACCACCGCGGCTCGAGTCGCAAGGCTTCTTTCAGGTGCGGGATCGCTTCGCCCGGCCGGCCAACCTGCGTAAGCGCGAGACCGAGGTTGGTCTGGGCTTCGGCGTAAACGGGATGAAGCTCGAGTGCTCGTTCGAAAAGCGCGACCGCTTCGGGCTGCGTGGATTTTCGAGCCAGCAGCTCCTTGCCTAAATTGTTAAGCGCCATCCAGCACTCGGGATTGCGCGCGATCGTAGCGCGAAAAAGCGTGGTGTTGTCATGGTAGATTCCGCTTTGCATCCACGTCAGCACGCCGAGCGCGGCGACGAGCAACGTTGAAAGAATTTTTCCCGGCAGACGGCAGACGTTCGTCAAGCGCGTGAGCCCGGCGGCGGCGAAGGCGAGCACGCTCAGGCTCGCGAGGTATTGAAAATGATCCGCGACGAAGGAGTAGATGAAGGGATAGACATTCAAGAATCCGAGCACGGGAAAAAGCGTGCCGACGAACAACAGCCACACGGCGAGCGGGGCGCGGAAATTTTTTCTGTCGGCTAACTTGCGGTGCGGCTCAGGCGCTTGTTGTGCAACGTGGCGCACCAGCGTGCCATGTATGGGGCGCCAGAGAAGAACCGTGAGCGCCACGCCGCCGATCACCGGTATCCACTGTAAAATACGCGCTGGGTCGATGCTCCACCGCGGGTAAACAAAGCTGAGATTCGCCGGCCAGAGGAGTTTCCCCAGGTAGAACCAAACCACGCGCCCGGCGAGAAGAACGCGCTGGAGCAAGGTGAGATCAAAGGCCGCACCTTCGGCGCCGATGAGTTTTCGTTCCGCCCAGGCGGTGAAGAGACCCGCCGCGGCGCCCAGCACGAACCATGGCAGCAACGGACGGATATCGTTGTGCCATGACAATCGTCCGGTGCGCCACCACGCGAGCACCAGCAAGGCAGCGGGCAACGTGGCGGTGACGGTTTTCGTGAGCAGCGCGAGAAGAAAGAGAAAAGACGCGAGGAGATAATACCAGCGAGCTGAGCGAGGCTGAACGGACTCGCGGTCGGAGCGTTCGTGCCAGTCAAAAAAAACGAGGGCGGCACTGAGATAGAATACGGCCGAGAGCGTGTTCTTCTGTTCCGTTATCCACGCCACGGATTCGACGTGCACCGGGTTGACGGCGAAAATGAGCGCCGCCAAAAATGCGCCCGGAATGGCCAGCCGGCGAAGCACGGCGAGGAAGAGGCATGCAACGCCGGCGTGCAGGAGGATATTCGCCAGATGATAGCCGAGCGGGCTGTCGCCCCAGAGGCGGTGTTCCAGCCAAAACGTCGTATGAAGGAGCGGATAGTATTGTTGCGTGGCGCCTGGTTCGAACCAGATGCGCCACAGGCCGTGGAGCGCGCGTAGCGTGGGCTGGGTGATGTGCGCACCGTCGTCCCAAATAAATCCGGCGCTCAGCGCCGGGAAATACACGGCGAGCGTCACCGCGACAATAACAACTGCGGACCACCAAACGGTCGCGCGAGACACGGTTCGCTGGGTGTCCTGCGCGCCGGCGATGGCAGCGGGTTCATTCGGCGAAGCAGAACTGTCCGAAGGCATGGCGCAGTTGGGATTGGGCGCAGACTCGACTGCGACGTCGAGAGGGAAAGCCGCAGAAAGAAGCGCGGGGCGGGGGCGCACGGTCTTTCGTTTTTCCGTTACGTGGTAGGCTGCGAGCTTGCTCGCGCTTCAATCGCGCCAGCAAGCTGGCAGGCTACAAGATACGATTCCAAAACAAAAGACCTTGCGGTGGGCGGGTTGTCCGCGGCTTGACGGGCGTCCCGCCCGTGGGTTTCTGCGTGGCATGGGGTTCCAGCCCATGATCTGGCGGCGCTTCCGCCTCCGCCAAGGCTACGGCGAGACAAGTCGCGCCGTCCCACGGGCACGATGCCCATGCCACATATACCGACAACTCGAAGATGCGCCCGAAGCGCGGCCTTGCGACCGCGCTTCAGCCGGAGGAAAGGGCTTCGCCCAGTCCGTTTTTAAAATGAACCGCTGAGACCGACCGTGTAGGTGATGCCGTAGGTGTTCGACGAACTCTCTCTCGCGTAGCGCGGGGTTTGCTCGTATTGGTCCTCACGCTTCTTTCGCTCGTCGGTCACATTGCTGCCGGAGAGAAAGAGCGAGACGTGTTTCATAAGGCTGTACGTGAGATTGAAGTCCACCATGTTGTCGGGAAGATAGACCTGCTCGGCGGTAAAACCATTTGAGCTGATTGCCCCGTTGTTCACCTGACGGCCGTTCATGATATAACCGACGTTCGCGTTGAGCCGCCCCCGCGCATAATTGACAGCCAACGTATAGCGCGTGTCGCGCAATTGATTGAAATCGCCGCCCGCCGGGCGGCCCTTCAAGTTCGTATACGCCGCACTGCCACGAATCATGAAGCCGCGGCCCATCTCGGGCAGGAAGCGATCCAGACTCTGCCGCATTTCCAATTCGGCGCCATCGATCCGCGCCGGTCCGACATTGGACCACGTCGAGAGTTCATAACCGGCGTATTCGGGACCGATGCCCAGATCCGGGAACTGATCCGCGATCGCCTGGGCCTGCTCCTCCGTCAACGGCTCGCTGACCGAGTTGAGCTGGTAATTCTGGATGTTCTTGCGGAACACACCAAGGCCGATGACGCCGCCGGTCGAATTATAATACGAGAGGCGCGTCTCGAAATTATCGGCCGTCCACGGTTTGAGTTCGGTGTTGCGCACATTGATCCGGCCGAGCGCGTTCGAGCCGCTGACGTTGTTTTCGACAATCTCGTTGTTGGGAATGACCGAGCGGTCGAAGCGGTTTTTGGCCTGCGTCCTGGCGTAGCCAATCTGCCAGACGAGGTTTTGTTTGATGTTATAGCTGACATGCAGACTCGGGAAGAATTTGCCATTGCTGCTTTCCGCATAGGCGCCGAGGCGCTTGTAGACGAGATTCGTTTGCGCGAGACTGCCGTTGGTGACCCCAGGCAGAAATACCGGGCTGCCGGCTCGCGTGATCGGCAAACCGTCTGATCCCAGGACATCGCCCGCGCGCTTCGTGCTCCCGTCGGAGTATTTCTGATACGCCGCCGAGTTGTTGATCGATAGACCGCGGGCTTCCGTATCCACCTTTTCGTAGCGCACGCCACCCGTCAGACGGAGACGGCCCTGCATCCACTGCGAATCGAATTGGAGATACGGCGCCACGGTGGTTTCCCAAAGCTCGTAGTCCGGATTGGCGGTGAGCGAGAGCCGGGCGGATCGCGCGTCGTCGTATTGAAACCACGTCGGGTGCGCTTTGTAGAGATCGTATAGCTTCGTCATGCTGATGCGCTCGCTGCCAGGATAGCCGTATTCGGAGTCGGTCCGTCGCGGGAGATTGTCCGCCGCGATGAGGCTGGCTGAGTCATCGGCGCTGCCGTAGATGCCGTCCGCTCCAACGAAGCGCCAGGTGTAATACGGATAGTGCCGATTCTTGAACTCCTTTGAATAGTCGAAACCCAATTGCAGCGAAATCGGATTTGCCGTGGAAAAATCACGCTTCACGAAGAGTTTCGTCGCCGTGATGATGTCCTTGCCATCGCCCGGTCGGG
>DAITQE010000455.1:0-3971 GCA_036833235.1 Opitutus sp. | reverse complement strand
CGATGAAGCGATCGCGCTGCCAACGGATTTCTCGGCGCGTATCGCTCGCAACACCCAGCTTCACCTTCAGCAGGAAACCGGTATTTGTAATGTCGTCGATCCGTGGGGTGGCAGTTATTATGTCGAATATTTGACTCACGAATTGCTGACGAAAGCGCGCGAGCATCTCGCCGAAGTCGAGCGACTCGGCGGCATGACGAAAGCGATCGAAGCTGGTATCCCGAAGTTGCGCATCGAGGAAGCTGCTGCGCGCCGTCAGGCTAAAATCGATTCCGGCAAGGAGACGATCGTTGGCCTCAACAAACACCGGCTCGAGAAGGAAGCGCCGATGGATATTCTCGAAGTCGACAACACCGCGGTGCGCGTTGCCCAAGTGAAACGTCTCGCCGAGCTGCGGGCCTCGCGTAACGAAGCCAACTGCCAGGCGGCTCTCGCGGCGCTGACGACCAGCGCCAAAACCGGCCAGGGGAATCTTCTCGAGCTCGCTGTCACTGCGGCACAGGCCCGCGCCACGCTTGGAGAAATCTCATTCGCGCTGGAGTCCGTTTTCGGCCGCTACCAGGCGCAGATTCGTTCAATCTCCGGTGTGTATCGCCAGGAATTCGGCGAGGACAAATCAGTGAAAAAGATCAAGGAAAAGATTGAGCAATTCGAAACGCGCGAGGGCCGTCGGCCGCGTATCCTCATTGCGAAACTCGGTCAGGACGGACACGACCGTGGGGCCAAGGTCGTTTCAACCGCGATGGCGGATCTTGGATTCGACGTCGATATCGGACCGCTATTTCAGACGCCTGAAGAAGCTGCAAAAATGGCGGTTGAGAATGACGTCCACGTTGTCGCCATGAGTTCTCTCGCGGCGGGCCACAAGACGCTGTTGCCTGCACTGCGGGATGCACTCAAATCGCTGGGGCGCGAGGATATCATGATCGTGTGTGGCGGCGTAATTCCGGCACAGGACTACGATTTCCTGCTGGCGAACGGCGCGAGTGCGATCTTCGGACCAGGCACCGTGATTCCGAAATCGACGCTGAAAGTTTTGGATTTGTTGTTGGAGCGTCTCGAGCCGGTGGGGAGTTAACCTGCACGCGCCCTGGCTTTGGTGCTCAAACTCAGGGCGGCCGGGACAGCCGCCCCTACCTGCAATCCACACGAATGTCTGCCGCCTCCATTCACCACGAGCACTGCCCGCAACCGCGACCCGACTGGGTTCCGGAAAATGCGGGTCCGGCGTTTACGACGCGCGTCATGCAAGGGGCGACGCCCACGGTTACCGCGCGATCCGGTGTCGGGCCGCGTCGCGCTCGACTCAGTGTGGAAGATTACGCGCGCGGCGTGCTCGCTGGTGATCGTACGACGCTCGGCCGGGCGATCACGCTGATCGAGAGCAATGCGCCCGCACATCAGCAGCTGGCGCAGCAACTCCTCGCGCGATTGCTTCCGCACACCGGGCGCGCGAAGCGTGTGGGCATCACCGGAATTCCGGGGGCGGGCAAAAGCACGTTCATCGAGGCCTTTGGCTGTCATCTCACGAGCCTCGGCCATAAAATTGCGGTGCTCGCGATCGATCCGTCGAGCACGCTTACCGGTGGGAGTATTCTCGGTGACAAGGTCCGCATGGAGAAGTTGAGCCAGCAGCCGGGAGCGTTCATCCGACCATCACCGTCTGGCGGATCGCTTGGTGGCGTGGCGCGAAAAACGCGTGAGGCCATTCTTGTGTGCGAGGCCGCGGGCTTCGATGTCGTGCTGGTGGAAACCGTGGGGGTTGGTCAGAACGAAGTGACGGTGCGTTCGATGGTGGATTTTTTTCTGGTGCTAATGATTGCTGGTGCCGGCGACGAAATGCAGGGAATCAAAAAAGGCGTGATCGAACTTGCCGATGCGCTCGTCATCAACAAGGCCGATGGTGACAACCTGCCGCGCTGCACCGCAACGCAGGCCGAGATGAAGCGGGTGCTGCATTATCTGCATCCGCCGACTGAAGGGTGGGCGACGCCCGCGCTGTTGGCGTCGTCGACTACGCATGCGGGCGTGCCGGAGGTGTGGCGAATGACGGAGCAATTTTTTGCCAATACGCAGCTAAGCGGGGTATTGGAACAGCGGAGACAACGGCAGGCGGTGGAATGGATGCACGCTCTCGTGCTCGAAAGTTTGCGGGCGAGATTTTACGCCTCGGCAGCGGTGAAGGCGCGACTGGCTGCGGTCGAACAGGCAGTGGCGAACGGCCGCCAACCGGCTATGGCAGCTGCGATGGAGTTACTGCAGCTGGGCTGAGTCGAATTGGAGCGCGGTCCCTGCTGGAATCAAGGTGGGGTGGGACCGGTATGGTTTCGTAGGCCGCGAGCTCGCTCGCGCTTCAATCGCGCCAGCAAGCTGGCGGCCTACGAAAAACCTGCCGGGCTCTTCGCGCAGCGTATTGCCGTCCACCTACAAAAACAGCCAGCCGCCGAGCAGCAGGATGGGCAGGAGGACGGGCAGACTGTATTTGAAGACGTAACCAAAAAACGTCGGCGTGTGCACGCCGGTGCTGTCGGCGATCGACTTCACCATAAAGTTCGGACCGTTGCCGATGTACGTCATAGCCCCAAAGAACACCGCACCCAGACTGACGGCCACAATCAGACGCGCGTCCTTGGGGGTTTCACGGAGCACGGTGACGACCTCCGCCTCGGTCTGTGGGTTTTTCGGGAAGTCTGCCGGGTGTTCACTTTGGGCCGTCGTTTCGGCGAGTCGGAGAAAAGTGGCGTACGTCGGTGCGTTATCGAGAACGGCGGAAAGGCTGCCGGAGGACACGAAGTATTGGAATGTTTTCTTCACGTGGAACTCCTGACCGTGCTGGTCAATGTAGCCGAGCGCAGGCATCATCGTCGCGAAAATGCCGGCGAACAGAAATGCGACCTCTTTGATTGGTCCGAAGCTGAAGTGGTTTTCGGCGTGAACCTGGGGCGCGGTTAAGCGATACGAGGCGAGCGCAGAACCGAGCATCACGATTTCCCGCAGGAAATATTTATCCGGCACGAAGACCGCACCAATGATCACTGCGAGAAAGATCAAATTGATCTTGCCATCGAAACGAATGCCCTCGGACGGACGATCGATCTCTTCCTGAATTTTCTTAGGCGCGTGCTTATAGCTACGCCGGTCGTAAACGTAAAATGCCACGAGGATCAGCCCAACGGTGAACAGCCATTGAGCCGTCACGTGCTCGATCAGCCAGAAGAACGGAATGCCGCGCAAATAACCAAGGAACAGCGGCGGATCACCGATGGGGGTGAGGGCACCACCGACATTAGAGACGACGAAAATGAAAAAGACGACGTGGTATGGGCTGATGCGAATCTTGTTCATTCGAATCCACGGACGAATCATCACCATGGATGCACCGGTGGTCCCGATGACGTTCGCGACGAGCGCACCGATCGCGAGGAAAACGACATTGGCGAACGGCGTGGCCTCATCCTTGACCCTGATGTGAATTCCACCCGCCACGACGAACAACGAACCGATAAGACAGATAAACGAGAAGTACTCGCCGAGCGTGTGTTGAACAACCTCACTACCTGACGGAATACGCAGCAAGTAGTAGGCAATCACGGCCAACCCGAGCCCAATCGCGGTGTGCGCATAATAGTGATCCCAGAAATGTTTCACGCGAGGGGGCGTGAGCGGCATCACTGCGATGAGCAGGAGCAGCAGTGCGAAAGGCACCACCAGCACGAGAGGGATATTGGCGCCGATATCGGCGACAGAGGCGAAGAGGATTGGCAGATGCATGGACAGAGCGCGGCAATGGATAGCACCCGGCGCGCCAGCTCAATCAACAACGGTCGATCCTACCAGTCAGAGAAATTTCGTATGAGCGGCATAAGTGCTGAAATTTTCGGCACATCGATGAATTCCCCAACGTAGGTGGCGCGCTTGCCGCGCCACGTGGCGCGGCAAGCGCGCCACCTACATGCTTCACTCCCGTGATC
>DAITQE010000454.1:0-3973 GCA_036833235.1 Opitutus sp. | reverse complement strand
CAACAGGATCGTACCGGAAGATCGGGGTGTATTCATCCCCAGTTCTGGTTAGTTTTCGTGGATTGCGCATCGGACAGTATGATTTTCAATTCGCGGCACGTGATCTGGCCCCCTTTCGCTTTCTCCCTGCGAGCGCGCGTGCTTCTGCTGTGCGTCGCGGTGTGGGCACTTTCGCGGATGCGCGGCGCGGAACCTCCGCCGGGCCACGGCTTCATCACGAGAAACTGGATGGTGGAGCAAGGCTTGCCGCACAACACGGTGAACCGCGTGGTACAGGACGACCGCGGCTATCTCTGGCTGGCGGGTGCGCTCGGTCTCACGCGCTTTGACGGGGTTTCTTTCCGGGAGTTTCCACTGCCCAACCGCTCGCTCGCGTCCGCGGGGAACGTGCGCGATCTAGTTGCCACGTCATCCAATCGGCTGATCCTCTTGCCGGCCAGCGGCGGCGTCTGGGAGTTTGCCAACGGACATTTCCGGCCTCATCCGATGACCTCCGTTTTCGCTGATGAAACCCTGCTGGATCTCTTCGTTGAACCCGGGGGCGTAATTTGGGTCGGCGCTGCGCCCACCCAGGTGGTACGGTGGGAAAACGGATACGCGCAGAAATTTGGCGCAGCGGCGGGGATCGTGCGGCGCGTGAATCGCACGTCTTTCGCGATCGACGGCGCGGGGCACACGTGGGTCGCGTCGGGCGAATTTCTCGGGCGCTACGGCGATCGGACGCTAGAGCCGATGCATCCGCCGCCGGGTGACATGGGGACGGGGTTTTTGATCGCACCGTCGCGATCGGGAGGCATTTGGCTGTCGAGTTCGGATCGGCTGATGAAATGGCAGAATGGCGAATGGCGTACGCTATGCCAGGGCGCTGAATGGCCGTCGAAGCGGAGCGGAGTCGAGTGCCTCTTTGAAGATCGACACGGCAACCTTTGGATTGGAAGCCGACGGCATGGAATATTTGTTTACACGCAGGGCAAGGTGAACGCAGTTAATGTCGAAGCGCGGAGGATCTCCTCGATCATCGAAGACCGCGACGGCAACATTTGGGCCGCGACGATGACGGAAGGTTTGATGCGGCTGCGTCCGCGGATTTTCACGTTGCTTGACCGCGAAGCCGGCCTGGCTGAGACGTTGAGCACGTCTGTCTGCGAGGATGCCAATGGTGTGGTCTGGTGTGCGAATCGTAGCGGCGGTCTGGCCCGGTATCGCGACGGGCGCGTCGAGCGGGTGACCACGAAAACGCGTTTGGACCGCTATGCCACCCGAGTGGCGCCTGATCGCAATGGTCATTTGTGGGCCGCGGCCGACACGGCGCTGTTCAAATTTCCCATTGGTGAACCGGAGAAAATCCAGCCGACGGTGCCTTCGCTCCGCTCGGTGCAGATTCTGTTCGCGAGCCGACGTGGCGACATGTGGGTCGTTTCGGCGGATGGGATCGGCTACTTCCGTGACGGGCATTATCAGCGGATCGTTCCGGACCAAGGGGAAATCCGCGCGCGGTTCAACGCGATCGGCGAAGACAGTCGGGGAAATATCTGGATTGCTGCCAATCAAATGAAAGCGGCCGTCGCGGAGATCCATGTGTGGGAGTTTACCGACGGCCGGTTGATCGAACGGGTTTCTCCCGAAGCGTGGCCGGCGGGTCCGATCCTCTCGCTTCGGATCGACGCGCAGGACCGCCTGTGGTTTGGCACGATTGCGGGACTGGTGATGAAGGACGGAGACCGGCTCGTGCGGCTGTCGACGGCGAACGGCTTGCCCGATGATATTATTTCCGAGCAGCTCGAAGACGCGCAGGGACGAATTTGGATGGGCAGCCGCCGGAACTTTTTCCGAGTCAGCCAGCAAGAGCTGGTGGACGCGGCGGAGCACGGCACGAAGGTGCTGCCAACGGTGTTCGGACGCGATGACGGCCTGCGGGGCGCGTCGGCGCTCGGGCTTGGGCAGCCTCGGATGTGGCGTGGCCGCGACGACCGACTCTGGTTCGCCACGCATCGGGGCATTGTTGGATTCGATCCCAAAGCGCTGGCGCCCGGCGCCGCGCCGCCAAGCGTCTATGTCGAAAGCCTGAGTTGCGACGCGAGAGTGCAGTCTGTCGGTACCGCGCCGGTGACCGTGAAGCCCAACACGCGGCGAATCGTCTTTCGGTTCGCGGTGTTGAACTATTCAGCGCCGGAACAGATTCGAGTACGCCACCGCGTGGAAGGCTACGACGTCGACTGGGTGGAAGCGGAGAACGAGCGAACGGCGACGTATTCGCGGCTGCCGCCCGGCAAGTATCGATTGCGGGTGATTGCGGCGAACCAGGCGGGCGTGTGGAACGCCGAGGGAGCGAGCCTCGCGTTCACGGTCGAAGCGGCGTGGTGGCAGACCATGTGGTTTTTAGCGGCGGCGAGCGGATTGATGGCGGCGTTCATTACGTGGGCGGCGCGCACTTGGTCGGTGCGCAAAATGCGGCGGCAATTACTGGAGTTGGAAAAGCAACATGCGTTGGAACAGGAGCGCGCGCGCATTGCCCGGAATCTCCATGATGAACTGGGCGGGAGTCTCACGCAGATTGGTCTGCTGGCCGAGCGGTTGAAACGTCGGGGCACTGTGGGCGGGGTGCCCTCATCCGGCAGGTTTCAGGAACTCGAAGGCTCGCTAAGCCAGCTGGCGTGGCGGACGCGTACGCTCGCCGGCGACCTCGAGAGCATTGTCTGGACGATCAGCCCGCAGAACAATTCCTGGGATCGCCTGGCTTCGTTCATCGCGCAGTTTTCACGGCGATTCTTCAAGGATACCTCCATCCGCTGCACGGTGAACGGGGTGGAAGCCGTGCCGTCTCGGCCGCTGGCTCCCGATGCGCAACACGAGGTGCTGGCCGTTTTGAAAGAAGCGTTGAACAACATTCTCAAGCACGCGCGGGCTCAGGCCGTGGAGGTTTCGGTTCGGCTGGCCGATGATGTCTTTGAGCTGCGAGTCGCGGATGACGGCGTGGGCTTCGATCCGGCCGCGAAGGAACATTCGGAACGTAATGGACTGACCAATATGCGCGTGCGGGGCGAGTCGGTCAGCGGATATGTGGTGATCGCCAGCCGGCCTGGTGACGGAACGGTCGTGACCTTGCGCGTGCCCGTCAAACCCGGACCAGAACGCGTCATTCCTGCGGAAAACCTGCCAGCTTAGCCGAAGGGCGGATTTTTAGGCTCTCAACCCTCGACTGAATTTTTCCAAATTAATCCAACTCATCATGGGTATCACCGTCGCAATCGTTGAAGACAACTCCGGCATCTGCGAGGAGCTGGAACAAATCGTGTCGGAGGAGCCGGGCCTGAGTTGCGTCTGCACCTGTCGCAATCTCAAGACTGCGTTGCAGAAGATCCCCCCCCTGGCGCCGGATGTGATTGTAATGGATATCCAATTACCCGACGGCTCGGGCATCGAGGGCACCGCGCGGCTCAAGCGCCAGTTGCCGAACACGCAGATCTTGATGTTCACCGTTTACGAGGACACCGAGCAGATCTGCAAGGCGCTCGAGGCGGGCGCGAGCGGCTATCTGCTCAAGCGCTCGACTCCGGACGGCCTGGTGCGCGCGATCCGGGAGGTTCGTGAGGGCGGGGTGCCGATGACCAGCGAAGTGGCGCGGCATGTAATCCAGACGTTCCGGAAATCTTTGCAGGCGGAAACTGCGCGGGAGAAGCTGACCCGCCGGGAGGAGGAGATTATGGAATTGCTGGTGGCGGGTTGCCAGTCGAAGGAGATCGCGGACCGGCTCTGCATTGGCCTCGAGACGGTGAACAGTCATCTGAAGCACATCTACGAAAAGCTGCACGTTCGTTCGCGGACCGAAGCGGTGGTGAGATATCTGACGTAGGCCGTTTTGCATTGCGCAGGGGGAGGCCGAGTCGCCGGTGGTTTCACGGCTGCCGTCCGACCATTCGGTCGCGGAGACAAACGTGGGCGCGCCGGCGTTGCCCTTGAGTGCGAGTGTGAC
>DAITQE010000453.1:3246-3996 GCA_036833235.1 Opitutus sp. | reverse complement strand
CGTCGAAGATTCCTCTTACGCGCTGACGATGGTCTTGATGTTCACGAATGAGCGCAGACCCCATTCGCCGAGTTCGCGCCCATAGCCGCTCTGCTTCACGCCACCGAAAGGCAACGCCGGGTCCGATCGCACAAAATCGTTAATCACGACGACCCCCGCTTCGATTTGCGCCGCGATCCGCTGCGCGCGTCGACGGTGGGAACTGAAAATCGCCGCGCCGAGACCGTAATTTGTACTGTTGGCCACCTTGATCGCTTCGGCTTCATCGCGTACACCGATGATCGCGGCGACGGGTCCAAACAGTTCCTCATCGCACGCGGGCATGCCGCGTTGAACATCGGTCAAAATCGTAGGTTCGTAGAAAAATCCCGGACCGGGCAGCGATTTGCCGCCGGCCAGGCAATGGGCTCCGCGCCGCATCGACTGCTGCACCTGGCGATGCAGGTGGTCGCGTAAATCGGCGCGCGCCAGCGGGCCAACCGACGTAGCTGGATCAGCCGGGTCGCCAACGCTGTTCAACGCGAATCGTTCCACGAGGCGTTGCTCGAATTTCCGCTTCACGCTCCGGACCACGATAAAGCGTTTGGCCGCGATGCAGCTTTGGCCCGAGTTGATCAAACGGGATTGCGCGCAGAGGCTCGCCGCGAGCGCGAGGTCTGCGTCATCGAGAATCAAATACGCATCGCTGCCGCCTAATTCGAACACGCCTGGTTTCATTGCGGCGCCGGCGAGCGCCGCGACCGCCTGGCC
>DAITQE010000453.1:0-3236 GCA_036833235.1 Opitutus sp. | reverse complement strand
CCTGCGCGCGTACTCCCGGTGAGCGTAACGGCGCGGACGCGTTGATCGGCGATGAGGGCCGGCACCGCCGAGGTTTCGACGAGCAAGGTTTGCAGTAGATTGGAGTAGGGCAGGGCGGCGAAAAGCCGTTCAATCGCGAGTCCGCAGCCAGCGGTGTTCGGTGCCGGTTTGAGAAGAAAAGTATTTCCCGCCATCAGCGCGGGAGCCGCGGCGCGGAACGTTTGCCAGAACGGGAAATTCCAAGGCATAATCGCGAGGACGACACCGAGCGGCTCAAATGAAATGCGCGCGCCGCGGGGCCCGTTGGCCGGCACCTGTGGCGCGAGCATCGCGGCGGCGTGGCTGGCGTAGTAGTCGCACACCGTCGCGCTTTTTTCGATTTCAGCGCGGGATTGAAGGATGGGCTTGCCCATTTCGGCGGTGAGGAGCGAAGCGAGCTCGTCCCGTTGTTTTCGCATCGTGCGGGCGACCTGGCGCAGCTGTTGCGCGCGCACGACGAACGAGAGAGTGCGCCACTCCGCGAACGCGGTGTGCGCGTTTGCCACGGTTTCAAGCATCTGGTTGCGCGTATCGGTGCGATGGAGTCCGATGCGCTCTCCGGTCGCAGGATTGATCGAGACAAACGACATCACGAAGCTTCGATCGAATCGACCGAAGGCGCAAGCCGTGAGAAGAACGCGAGAGAGGGAGATGGGAAGAACGCGAGAGGCGGGAGCGCCCTACCTCGATCCAGCCGTCGGTTTGCCTGTCGACATTCGCGTTCATCGGCGTCATTCACGGGTGGTCTTCTGCACGGTCATCGGCTCAGGGAAACCCTGAACCACGTTGTTGCGCGCCGGAGTCTTTTCGCGGATCGGGAACTTGGCGCAATGGGGCAACTCTTACGGTCGCCAAACATCTGAATGAAAAAAGCATTGATCACGGGCATCACCGGCCAGGACGGATCCTACCTCGCCGAACTCTTGCTCGCCAAAGGTTACGAGGTGCATGGCGTGATCCGTCGGGCCTCCACATTTAACACCAGCCGCATCGATCATCTTTACCGCGATGCGCAGGTCCATGGAGCGAAGCTCTTCCTTCATTTTGGCGATCTGGCGGATTCCGTGCAGATGGTAAAACTGCTTTACGAATTGCAGCCGGACGAGATCTACAATCTCGGCGCGCAGTCGCACGTCCGCGTGTCGTTCGATATTCCTGAATACACCGGCGACGTCGATGGATTGGGCGCGCAGCGGATTCTCGAGGCGGTTCGCGAAACGGGTCTGGTCAAAAAAGTGCGCTATTATCAGGCGTCCTCGTCCGAGATGTTTGGCAAAGTGCAGGAGGTGCCGCAGACGGAAACCACGCCGTTCTGGCCGCGGTCGCCCTACGGCTGCGCGAAGGTTTACGCCTACTGGCTGACGGTGAATTATCGCGAGAGCTATGATCTGCACGCGAGCAACGGGATTCTTTTCAATCACGAATCGCCACGCCGCGGTGAAACGTTCGTGACGCGCAAGATCACGCGAGCTGCCACCCGCATCAAACTCGGACTGCAAGACTCACTCGTCCTCGGAAATTTGGACGCGCGACGCGACTGGGGTTTCGCGAAAGAGTACGTCGAGATGATGTGGCTGATGCTGCAGCAGGACAAACCGGACGACTACGTGGTGGCGACCAATGAAACGCACACGGTCAAAGAATTTTGTCAGGAGGCGTTCGGCCGTCTCGGTCTCGACTGGCAGAAGTATGTCAAATACGACGGGCGTTACGAGCGGCCGGCCGAGGTTGACTTGCTGATTGGCGATCCGGCGAAAGCGCGCAAACAACTCGGGTGGGAGCCTAAGGTGCGGTTCAAGGAATTGGTCCAGATCATGGTCGATGCCGATCTCGAGCTGGCGAAACGCGAACTGCAGATCAGCGAACTGCCGAATCTTTGAAGCCGAAGAAGCAAAGGAGAATTGCCCACGGAACACACGGAGCGCACGGAATCCGGATTTTCTTCTGTGTATTCCGTGTGTTCCGTGGGCAAAAGGATCGAAGGGCTTGGATGCAGAGCCTCCGGAGAATGGAGCTTCTCCTCCGTGTAAATACGAGTTATCCGTGGCTAAAAATTCGCGTTTGTTCGCGTGGATTCGCGGGCGACAGAATTGTTATGACGCCGTGCCTTTTTTCCGCTCGACCTCGGGTTGGGCTCGCCCGTTTGCTAGCGTTCCATTTGTGCGTCTCGTCGTAGCTTTCCTATGAAACTTTATATTGCCGGACACCAAGGCATGGTCGGATCTGCGCTGGTCAGGCGCTTCAAACGTGAGCCGAGCACGACGATTGTGACGCGGACGCGTCGCGAGCTTGAGCTCACCGACCAATCGGCCGTGGACGCGTTTTACGGCAAAGAGCGACCGGACGTTGCCATTATTGCGGCCGCGAAAGTCGGCGGCATTCACGCGAACAATACGTATCCGGCCGAGTTCATTTACGACAACATGATGGTGGCGGCGAACGCCGTCCATTCCGCCTATCGGCATGGCGTGAAGCGTCTGCTGTTCCTGGGTAGCTCCTGCATTTACCCGAAGTTTGCGCCGCAACCCATGCCGGAGGAGAGCCTGTTGACGAGTGAGCTGGAGCCCACGAACGAGGCTTACGCGATCGCGAAAATCGCCGGCCTGAAGCTCTGCCAATACTACCGGAAACAATATGGCGTGGTGTTTCATTCGGCCATGCCGACCAATCTGTACGGACCCGGGGACAACTATCATCTGCAGAACTCGCACGTGCTTCCGGCGCTTATTCGAAAATTTCATGAAGCCAAGGAAGCCGGCCGGTCGGAGGTCGTGGCGTGGGGCACGGGGTCACCGCGGCGGGAGTTCCTGCACGTGGACGACCTCGCCGATGCGTGTGCGTTTCTACTGCGACTCGACAATCCGCCGGACTGGATCAACGTCGGCAGCGGCACTGACGTGACAATCAAGGAACTTACCGAGACTGTTGCGGAGGTCACCGGTTTCTCCGGTCGAATCGTATGGGACAACACCAAACCTGATGGCACTCCGCGTAAACTCATGGACGGCTCACGCCTCGCCAAACTTGGCTGGCGCGCCCGGCTCGGGCTGCGCGATGGCGTGGCCCAAGCGTACGCTTCATATCTCGCCGAGAAAGCCGCTGGCACGCTTCGCGCTTAACGGCCCTGCGGAAATGCGGTTCTCGCTGCGGTCGGCGGCAGCGGCGGGCGCATCTGCCGGTTGGCGGTGGACCTGTAG
>DAITQE010000452.1:0-4018 GCA_036833235.1 Opitutus sp. | reverse complement strand
TCGGTTTCCTGAAAGGCCATTTTCCCGATGTACTTCGAGAACACCTGGCCGGTAATCGCGACCAGCGGGATTGAATCCATGAATGCGTCTGCAATCGCGGATACAAGATTGGTTGCACCTGGACCGCTGGTTGCCATGCACACGCCAACTTTGCCGGTGGCGCGGGCGTAGCCCTCAGCCGCGAACGAGCCGCCCTGCTCGTGTCGCGGCAGGATCGTGCGGATCTTGTCGGTGCGGGCGAGAGATTGATGGAGCTCCTGCGAAGCGCCACCCGGGTACGCGAAAATGACGTCGACACCCTCGCGAATCAGGCACTCGACGACCGCGTCGGCACCTTTCATTTCGCGGCCGATTTCGGGCTTGGGAAACGCTGCGGGTGATGTCGTGGTTTTCATAGGCGGCGGGATTTTGACAAGGAGTGAATAGAAAAAACGGCGGACGACGGGTCTGGCAAGCCTTGGGATCGTGCCTGGCTCGAGTCGGCGGCGGGTCTGGACATCGGAGAATAGGCTGGCCGCGACAGGGTTGGCGAGCGCACCGTAAGCGGATGTTGAAACTGCTTTTTATCGGCGATATTGTTGGCCGACCGGGGCGCGATATTGTGATCGAGCGAGTTGGGAAATTGCGCAAAGAGCTGGGACTCGATTTCGTGATCGCAAATGGGGAAAACTCGGCTGCGGGGTCTGGGATTACCGGTGCGATCGCGCGCTCACTCTTGGAAGCGGGCGTCGACGCGATTACGTTGGGCGATCATGTATGGGACCAACGAGGTTTTGAGCAGGAAATCACGCAGCTCGAGCGAGTTTGCCGACCAGCCAATCTTCCGACGTCGAATCCGGGATGGGATCATTTGATCATTGAGGCGCGAGGATTTCGGCTGGCGGTGTTTACCGTTTTGGGACGTCAGTTCATGGGGATTAAGGCGGATTGCCCGTTCCTTTGCGCGGATCGCATGATCGACAAGCTCCGGGCGCAAGCGGATGCGATCATGGTTGAGATTCACGCGGAGGCGACGTCTGAGAAGCAGGCGTTGGGCTGGTATCTCGATGGACGGGTGACGGCGGTGCTCGGCACGCACACGCATGTTGCGACTGCTGATGCATGTGTGCTGCCGAAAGGAACGGCGTTCATGTGCGACGTGGGGATGACTGGCCCGCACGCGGGGGTGTTGGGTCGCCAGGTTGAACCGGTGGTGGGGAAGTTCGTCGATGGCATGCCACGGCGTTTTGAAATCGCGACGGAGGACGTGCGACTCTCCGGGGCTCTCGTCGAAATCGGCGCCTCGCGCGCGCAAGCCGAAAAGATCGAATTGCTGACGGTGCGGAGATGATTGGATCGGAGCGCGGACGCCCTCGTCCGCTCAGTTCGGAATGCGGGCGAGAGCGTCCGCGCTCCCATGCGATCCGCTAAGCCCGACAAGATTGTCCCGCACGAACTCCGTTGCCCGCTAGCTTTTCTCCACGCCATTTTCCTCGTACACGCCGAGGTGCCGATAGCGTTCGTAGCGTGCATCCAGGAGCTTCGAGGGAGAAAGCGCGCGTAGTTCGTTGAGGTGTTTGGTTAAACACGTTTTCAACGCTCGGGCGGCTTTGTCGGGGTCGTGATGCGCACCGCCCGGCGGCTCCGGAAGAACGTCGTCGACGACCCCGAGCTTCTCGAGTGTGGCCGCGCTGAGCTGCAGCGACTCGGCCGCACGTGGAGCTGCCGCGCGATCTTTCCAGAGAATCGCGGCACAACCTTCCGGCGAAATCACCGAGTAATAGCTGTTCTCGAAAATGAGTACGCGATCGGTGACGCCGATGCCGAGCGCTCCACCCGAGCCACCCTCGCCAACCACGATCGCGATTGAAGGGACGCGGAGCATCGCCATCTCGCGAAGGTTAACCGCGATGGCTTCGGAGACGTGACGGGCCTCGGATTCAACACCCGGATACGCGCCCGGGGTGTCGATGAACGTGAGGACGGGCAGGCCAAATTTTTCCGCCATGCGCATCAATCGAAGCGCCTTCCGGTAGCCTTCAGGCTGAGGCATGCCGAAATTGCGAAGGATATTTTCCTTGGTGTCCCGGCCCTTTTGCTGGGCGACGATCATCACCGCTTCGCCATTGAAAAACGCAGTGCCGCCGATCAACGCGCGATCGTCGTTGAACTGCCGATCGCCATGTAATTCTTGAAAGTTTTCGCAGATGGCACCGATGTAATCCAAGGCGTATGGACGCTTCGGATGACGGGCGATCTGGACTCGCTGCCACGGAGTGAGGTTCGAATAAATTTCGCGTTGTGCATCGCCGATCCGCCGTTCGATCAGCGCGAGTTCAGCTGAAAGATTTACGTTCTGCTCCAAGGATCTCTGGTGCAACGCATCGAGCTCTTTGGAGAGCTCGCGAAGGGGTTTCTCAAACTCGAGCACGTAGGCCGGCTTTTCCATGGGGTCAAAAATACTGATCGGTCGCGAAGGCTGTCAACTGGGCCGAAATCATCGGCAGGATGCCGCTGGCACTTATCCGCCGGGTTACTGCAAACCTGTTGGCTCAGTGTTCGGATTTTTCAGCTGATCCTTCCAACTTTGAATCTTCGCCTGCGCACCAAAATGCTCCGCCCGCGCTTTGTCGCCGCGCTCCATCCAGATGCGCGAGAGAGTC
The DNA here is from genome assembly GCA_036833235.1 of Opitutus sp. Taxonomy (GTDB): domain Bacteria; phylum Verrucomicrobiota; class Verrucomicrobiia; order Opitutales; family Opitutaceae; genus Opitutus. The sequence continues at coordinate 1,376 of DAITQE010000452.1, read as the reverse complement.
GTGTTGATAAACAAATCGCCGGGACGCAACGCATGGGCGCGCTCGCCGGCTGCGAGAGCTTCATCCAGCCGGCGCATCGAAAAATTCACTTCCGCCAAAGCGTGCCACGCCTCAAACGAGCCTGGCGCCGCTGTAGTCGCGCGAGCGAGTTTCTCGAGCGCCGCTTCGTTTTCGCCCAGCGCGTAGTCAGCGGTGGCGTCTTCAATCAGGCTCTGGATTTCATCGTCAGTCATCGGCTCTGCACAACAGGACTCTCGTCCTGAGACTTGGCAAAAGAAAAGGACGGCCACACAGGCCGTCCTTTGAAGAAGAAATCTGAGTAACGAACTTACGCTTTCAAGTCAGCTTCAATTCCAATGGTGATCTTTACCTCATCGCCGAGAGTCTTGCTGAGCATCGCAGGTCCAGTGACGCCGAAGTCAGACTTTTTGAGAATCGTCGTCGCTTCCCAGCCTGATAGCTGCGCGCCGCGCGCGCCAGGTCCGAAACCAAGCAACGTGGTATGGAGCACGACTTCTTTCGTTACACCGTGGAGGTTGAGATCCCCGGTGACGTCGAACGTGTTGTCGCCCGTTTTCTTCCAGCTTTTGCTTTTGAAAGTGGCTGTGCCGAAGTTTGCCACGTCAAAAAAATCGGGACTCTTCAAATGATTGTCGCGTTTCTCGTTGGCTGTGGTGACCGAACCGACTTCGATCACCGCATCGACCGAGCTTTTTTCGAGGTTTTCACGGTCCACGGTGATGGTGCCGGTCGTCTTCGTGAATGTTCCGGGAACCTTGCTCACGAAATGTCGAATGGTGAAACCGACCGAGGAGTGAACCGGATCGATGACGTACGATTCGACGGCAGCGCGGGCCGCGGCGATTGAACCGGCGGAGAAGGCAGCAAAAAGGAGGATTCTGGCAGACAGCTTCATGAGTAAGGATTGGATTATGTGGTTTTCGATGACGGCGTAAACGACCGTGGGCGGAGGGAATGCGTTCCCGGATTAAATGCAACTAAAGAGATTACATTTCGACGAAATGTCTCTCCAACGTGCCCAAGCCGCGCGGGCTTTTCACCACGGATGTCACTGATTACCACGGATGAGATCTGTCGCATGGAGTCTAAGGGGGATGGAGTTTTCATCCATGTAGACCCGAAATAAATCATGTTCTCCTGCGTGCTCATTGACGATCGACTGGCAAGATCGTCGATCCCTTCGTTTTGCCGGTTATGATTCTCCATTCGCGAGAATCTGCGTTGATTTCGCCGGAGCTGCGTGAATCCGTCACTCACAGAATCAGCATGGCGTCGCCGTAGCTGAAGAAGCGGTATTCGAGCCGAATGGCTTCGCCGTAAATTTCGTGCAGCCAGGCGATGCCGTCGGTTGAGCC
>DAITQE010000451.1:3094-4027 GCA_036833235.1 Opitutus sp. | reverse complement strand
AAATCGTACGGTCCGGCTGCAGTTGCCCAAGGTCGAAGAGGGAATTCATGACGGCTCTCCAAATGCGTTCCGCTGTCTCACGCTGCAAGCCGCAACTCGGCTGGCGATCGGGTTCGCCCCGGGGGCGCGGGCCGCCCTCGCCCGCTCCGGAAAAAGCGGCCGAGGGTGCTCGCGCTCCCAACCGATCTGCTGCGATCCCGCTCTTCTGCTCATGCCGCGTCTCTGGTCCCGGTCGGAAATTTGTTCGCGATTCGACCACAGTCGCCACTCACTTGGCGGCGACGACAAGACCGGCGAAGCATGACGATCAGAGCCGCAACGCCCCGGCAAAAACCAAAATCCCCGTGAAAAAAATCATTATCCTTCTCGCATTCGTTTTCGGCTCTCACGCACTTGCGCAGGATGCCGTCGGCACATTTCGCGCCGGCTTACAGGCCTTCGAAGCCAATGGTCCAGACGCACTCTTTCGTGCCTGGTACAGCGCGGACGAGGACACTCGTATCGCCGAATTGCGCACCAGACTTGCCGCCTTCAGCGCGCGACTCGGACCTGTGCTGGAGACGGAAATCTTCGCTCCGAAAACCATCGGCAAACGGCTCACGCGGGTTTACGGCGTGATCTACTTCACAAAACGTCCGCTCTGGATTCGCGCGGATTATTATCGAGGCGCCGGCACGGGAGGTTTCATCGCGTTGGAGTTTTCCCTCCGGCCGGATGAGATTTTCCCCATGGAAACCGGCGTCTATTCGAGGTGACAAACCGGGATTTTAGACGCGAACGAACCATCAGCGGTGCCACGGACAAGCTCAAGAGCGCGCGCCGCAGCCACGTTATTTTCGATCGTAATTTGTAGGTCGCCAGCTTGCTGGCGCGATTGAAGCGCGAGCAAGCTCGCGGCCTACGCTGCAACCGATTGCAATCAGCGACTGTGAC
>DAITQE010000451.1:0-3084 GCA_036833235.1 Opitutus sp. | reverse complement strand
CTCTTTCCATCGCGCCAATCGATCGGCGATCTTCGCTTCCCAACCAGCAGCTTTCGGCGTGTAGAGCGTGAGCGGCTTTTCCAGATAGTCGTCCCCACTGATGTTCTCCGGAAAATCGTGCGAGTACTTGTAGCCTTTGCCTTGTCCAATCCGCTTGTTGGCTTGTCCGCTTTTACTCCGCAGCGCGGGGGGGATCGTTTGGACCGGCTGCTCCTTGAGTGCGCGGTGCGCCTCGCCCAGCGCGAGCGTGGCTGAATTGCTTTTCGGCGCCGTCGCAATGTAGAGCGTCGCGTGCGCGAGCGTGAGTTCGGCCTCGGGCAGCCCAACAAAATCGCACGCATGATGCGCCGCAACGGTGAGCGGCAACGCCTGCGGATCCGCGAGGCCAACATCTTCGCTCGCAAGAATCACGAGGCGGCGTGCAATGAACCGCGGGTCTTCGCCGCCAGCCAGCATCTTCGCCAGCCAATACATCGCTGCGTCTGGATCGCTGCCGCGACAGCTCTTGATGAACGCCGAGATCGTATCGTAATGCTCGTCTTCGTCCGCGTCGTAGCGGATCCGGCGCTCACGGGCGAACACCTCGAGTTCCGTCGCAGTGATCTGCGCTTTTTCCGGCAGCCCAAGCACGAGCACTTCCAGTGCGTTGAGCGCACGGCGGAGGTCGCCATCACACAGTACCGCCAGATCACCGAGAATTTTGTCGTCCGCGGTTACTTCGCGCGCGCCGAGTCCACGTTCCGCGTCAGTGAGCGCCTGCCTCAGCACGCCCGTCACGGCTTCCGTCGAGAGCGGTTCGAGCCGAAACAAATGGCTGCGGGAAAGGAGCGGCGGGGTCACATAAAATCCGGGATTGTGCGTCGTCGCGCCGATCAAGCGCACCGTGCCTTCTTCGACGTCGGGCAACAGCAAATCCTGCTGCGATTTGTTGAACCGGTGGAGCTCGTCGATGAACAGAATCGTCGCCGCGTCCGGCAGCCGTCTCGCGGCACTGAGAATCTCACGCAGCTCGGCGACGTTGGACATGACTGCATTTACGCGGACAAACCGACTTTTGGTTTCGCGCGCGATCACCTCGGCAATACTGGTTTTGCCGCAACCCGGCGGCCCGTAGAAGAGCAGCGAGCCGAACCGGTTTTGCGCGACCAGACGCGGCAGCAGACTCCCCGGTTTCAAGATATGATCCTGGCCTACAACCTCACTCAGTCGCCGCGGACGCATCCGCGCCGCGAGCGGCTGGTTGGCGGATTTCCTAGACACTGAAAGGTTCGTCGACGCTGAAACGTCGTCGGCAAAAAGATCGGGCTGGTCCGCGTGAGGCATGCTTCGACCACTAATGAATAGTAATTCGCCGTTATCAAAGTTTCTGGAACATGTCGGATCGATGCATCCAGACACTCGCCGACGTGGCAGCAAGCCAATGGAAGCTCGGCCCCACGTGTTTCGAAACGTACAGCGGACGACGGGCATGCCGAGGTGAACAAGCACTCGCTCGCCCATGTTGAGCCGAGCCGTCCCTCTCGTCCTTCTCGCCCGTTCTCATCCGAGCTGATGCCCTTGCGCGTGCAACGGACAAGTCGTGTTTGTATTTTCTTAGCTTGGGTCTGTAAAAATGACAGAGATTTGCATTTCTTGGGCGCGATCAGCCGTCTACGACTCTCGCGTGTCCAGTCGAACTTTGGGTCATCGTGCACCGCTATTGTGGATCGTCGTGCCGATGATGGCCGGGTTGGCCGTGGCCAAGGTCACTGATTTGGCGGCGCCGTGGCTCCTTCTCACCAGCGCGACCATGTTCGGATTGCTCGCGCTTTTCACTCAACGGCGAACACCGCGTGGGTGCATTGGCGCTTTGACTGCGTCGATGTTTCTGGCGGGTGCAGCCAGTTACGCGCTGCACCGCCCGAGGATAAAAGATTGGGACGATCTTCCTCCGCGTGAAGCGCGGCTAAGCCTGCGGATCGATCGCATATTTCTTCAAGCAGACGGCAAGCGGGCGGCTGGGCTGGCGACCATTCAGCGCGCCGGCGATCCCGTGCAGGAACTTGCCGGCCAGCGGCTCTATTTCTCACTCGCGCTGCGCAAGGGCGAGATCGCTCCGCTGCGCTCGGCAGTGATTTCTGCGGCCGGCGTAATCGCCGTGCTTCCGCGCAATCCGCCGCCCGACACGTTTGACGGTTATCTCGCCAACGCCGGCATAAATTTCCGTTTCACGCGCGGTCGGGTCCTCGCACAAGAAAAACCCGCAACGGCGTATCAACAGTTCTGCGCGCGCCAAGCCACGCATTGTGCCGCGATCCTCGGAGCGGGAGTGGAACACAAGCGTCCGCACTTGGTTGGTGTGTTCAGAGCCATTTTGCTCGGTCAACAAAACGAACTCACTGACGATCAAAAACTGCAATTTCGCCGAAGCGGAACCATGCATGTGTTTTCGATCAGTGGCATGCACATCGCCGTGATCGCCGGCGGTCTGCATGCGCTGCTATCACTGCTGCGGCTTCCGCGTTCTGTTCGGTTTATTTTCGGGCTGGGTATACTCTGGCTTTACGTGGATATCACTGGCGGAGCTCCTTCGGCCGTTCGCGCATTTGTCATGGTGGCGCTGGTACAGATGGCGCTCGTCTTTCGTCTGCCGCTCAATCCTGTCTCGGCGCTGACGACGTCGGCGCTCCTGATTTTGCTCGTCTCTCCGCTGCAGCTTTTCAGCGCGAGCTTTCAAATGAGCTACGGCATTGTCGCCGCCCTACTCTTGCTGGGCCTGCCTCTGGCTGACGATTGGCAAATCCGTTTCGCCCTTTTCCGCGACCTGCCAAAAGTTACTTGGGCCTGGCACCAGCGGTTGCGCGACTGGCTGTGGCGTTTGATCGTTTCCGCTGCAGCCATCGGTGTGGCCGCGGCGCTCGTGAGCACGATTTGCGGCGTCCTCTATTTCAAGCTCTTCACGCCCGGCGCCTTTCTCGTGAACCTTTGGCTGATTCCCGCTGGCACTGGAGTCATTCTCGCGGGATTCGCCTCACTCGTGTGCGGCTTTGCTGGATTCACCCTCGGCAGCATCGTGTCAAATCACGCGGCCGTCCTGTTGCTGGC
>DAITQE010000450.1:0-4028 GCA_036833235.1 Opitutus sp. | reverse complement strand
CAACGTCACCACCCGCCAATCCGTCACGCGTCGCACCCGTTCCAACAATCGCGACCAATCCACGTGCCGCGCCCACGCCGGCGCCGTGCCCGCTTCGGGGCCCGGCAGAATGGCGTCTCCCTCCTCCGTTGCCTCCGTCAGCGTGATCGCCAGCAGAAAAACCAGCGCCACCGCCGCGAACGCCAGTATGTGCACTGCAAATACCAGCGAGACACTCAGAACGCCGGCGACCACCACGAGAAACAGCCCCAGCACAATCAGCTGCAAATCATCTCTCTTTTGCCGGTAGATCAGACTGCGGTACAGCAGCAGGAGTACATCGAGCCGCACCATCGAGGGCAGCAATTCGCCCGTCGCCCAAAGGTCCACGGCGAAGAATGCCGCGATGAATGGAAACGCCAGGCGGTGAGCCCAACGTGGAATTCGCGCCAGCCATCTCGGCCGCGCAATATTCGCGATCACGCTTATTCCCGTCAGTGCGGTGAGCGCCCAGGCGTTAACGTCCATGTAAAAAACCGTGGACGCGGACAGCAGCGTCAGGATACCTGCCAGCAACCATTTCGATTGCTGCAGTTCCTCAAACGAAAGCTGCGGATGTCGGCGCGCGAATTCGTTCATGGGTTCAGTCGGCGTAAGGCTCGTCGCTCTGTCTGACTATCTCAGGCGACGGCGATTTTTTGTCCTTCAACATACGCAGCAACTCCCCGCGGCCCGTCGGGCGCAAACGTGACCAAATTTTTCCGGCGCGGAGCCGCGGCGCCTTCGCCCGCACGCTCGACTCGATGCAGACTCGCCAACGCCAGCCGATCGAGAAAAGCCTCCAAGTCCCGAACACGCCGAACCGCGGCGGGCGCCTCCCCATCCATCGCAACCGTACTGAGCTTGCCTGCGCGAAAAAAATCTTCCGCCAGTGTCGCAGCCAGGCTGATCAACAATTCAAATTGCTCGGGTCGTGTCCAACCGCCGGCTTCCGTCTGAACCCACAACGCATATCCGTCGGTGCTTTCCGCGGCGAACTGCCGCACGAGTAACTGCCCCGTCCGCGCACTCGCTTTCCAGTGAATCAACCGGTGCGAGTCGCCCGATTGATAGCGCCGAACAGCAAACAAATCGCTGCCCGTTCCGGCACGTGCCACTCGCTCTCCACCCGTGGTTTTTTTCGCCGAAGCCGCTCCGAGCCGGCGGTACTCGACGGGCGCCGGCCACACGATGACATCTTCGTGAAGCTCGGCGGAAATCTGCTTTCGCAAAAAGCCAAACGGGAACAGTGAGCCGACGCTCTCCAGCTCAACTCGAAGCCGGCCGCGCCGCGCAGGTTTGAAAATCCATTCCATCCTCGCCTCGCCCGACGGATCCAGCCGGGAATGCAGCGAAAGTTTCCCCCGCGCCTCCACCTCTTCCGCCTGCGCCAAGGCCGCCCGAACGTCCTTGCCCTTCGCGGTGAACGTGGTCTCCGGTTGCGCATTCGTTTCGTCCAGAACGGCGCGAGCCACCAGTTCGAAGGAGAGCCCATACGTCGGCAAGACGGGTTTGCGATTTCCGATCTTAAGGCTCACCACCGCCTCCTGATCAGCGCGCACCGGCGGCAACACTTCGAGCCGCCAGGTGACCGCCCGGAAGTTCATCCACGACATCATGCCGCTGAGAATCAAACACGCCAGCAGCAGCGACAACGTGATGAAAAGAATATTGTTCGCCGCGTTGTAGGCCGCGGAACCGACGCCAAACGAAAGTCCGATGAGCAAAACACCCGATAGCGTCGGCGTAATCCGGTGTTTTCTTCGCGGGTAAATCAGCGCCCATAACAGCGCGTTCCAGGTAAATCGCGTGCGCCGCGTTCCAGTGTGGCCGTTCCTGTCTTGTTTTTTCGGGGTGATCATTCGCGCGCTGAAGCACCAATGTCCAATGGCCAAACCTTTCCTGATAGTGCGAGTTTCACTCGGCGTTGAAGTTTGGCATCTGGAGCTTCATTGGATATTGGACATTGGTGCTTGGAGCTTTGGTCGCGGCGTTCACGCCGGCAATGGAATCGCCGCGAGGATTCGCTTCAGCACCGCCGCAACGGTTCGCCGCTCTTCCAGCGCGTCGCTCGTCTGGCGCGCAAGTCCCAGCCGATGCGCGAGAATCGGTCCAACGAGTTCGGAAATATCCTCCGGCAAAACGAAATCCCGTCCGCTTACCAACGCCTTCGCCTGCGCCGCCGTGCGCAGTGCCAGACCTCCACGCACGCTAACGCCCGAGCGAAACTCCGCTTCCGTCCGCGTGGCGGCGACGATCTTTAAAAGATACTCGAGGACGCTTTCCTCGACGAACACCTGCGTCGCCACGGATTGGAGACGGATCACGTCGCTGCGCGTAATCACCGGATCGAGCGCGATCGCGTCGTAACTCGTCCGCGCCGTCCGCAGAATTTCCAACTCGTCGGCCGCTTCCGGATAGCCCATTTGCAAGCGCATCAGGAACCGGTCCATCTGACTTTCCGGCAGCGGAAAAGTGCCTTCGTAGTCAACCGGGTTCTGGGTCGCAAACACCATGAAGGGCGTGCCAACCGCGTGCGCTTCGCCATCAACCGTGACGCGTGCGCGGTCCATCACTTCGAGCAGCGCAGACTGCGTTTTCGGCGTGGCCCGATTGATTTCGTCCGCGAGCACAATGTTCGCAAAGACCGGGCCTTTCTTGAAGACGAAAACCTTGATGGTCTCGTCGTAGATGGACACGCCGGTGACATCGCTCGGCAGCAAATCGCTCGTGAACTGAATCCGCGAAAACGCGCAATCCATTGATCGGGCCAGCGTGTACGCGAGTGTTGTCTTGCCCACGCCTGGCAGATCTTCGATGAGAAGATGGCCGCCGGCGACGAGGCAGATCAGCACCTGCTCGATGACGTCGTCCTTGCCCTTGATCGTCTGCCGCATCCCAAAACGCAATCGATCCAGTCGCTCTTTCGCCTCATGAATTTGCTGCGCCGCCAAAAAATCGGTCATACGTGGCGAACGTATGAAAACTCCCAAGAGGGTCAAACGTCCGTTGGGCGGAAGGAGCACGCGCCAGGTCGGCTCCCTCGTGCCCGCAATTCCGTCGCCGTCGCACCTCCGTCGTAGCTACGAGCGTGAGCGAGTGGATTCTTGAACGTGAAAAACGTGGCGCTCCTCCGACCTTTTAGCGCCCGACTCGCACCAGCAACCGCGTCCTTTCAGTCCTCTTGCAGCAGCCGAATCAGAGCCGAATAATCCTCATCACCCAGACCGCGCGCCTCGGCGGTCTTGAGTGCTTCACGCACCGCATCCATGACCGGAAAGTCGTTGCACGCTGCGGTCTTTGAAACGAGCCGCAGGTCTTTGTGCATGTGTTTCACCGAAAACTGTGGCGCGAAATCATCGGCGCGCAGCTTGGGCTCCTTCAGCTTCGCCACCCCGGAATAACTTACGTTCTGACTGAGCGCATCGAAGAAAATGTCGTCACTGATTCCCGCACGGCGCGACAACGTCAGCGCCTCGGCCAAGGCCTGCATCTGAGCGGCAATGTTGAGGTTCGTCGCGAGCTTGAGCGTGCACGCCTGCTCATTGGTCCCGATCACGAAACGCTTGGCCGAGAGCAACGAGAGAAACGGTTCGAGTTCAGCCATCAACCCCCGGTCGCCACCGAGATAAAAAACCGTCTGACGCTGCTCGGCCGCCGGCTTGCTGCCCGTAAACAGCGCGGCGAGATACCGTGCGCCGCGGCTTTCCACGATGCCGGCGAACTTCACACTGCTCGCCGCGTCAATCGTGCTCGATTGCACCACCACTTTTCCCGGCTTCAACTCCGGAGCGATTTGGTTGATCACACTTTCCACCGCCGCAGGATCCGCGACCACGATGTGTATAACGTCCGACGCCTGCGCGACGGCCGCCGGTGAACCCTTCCAAAAAGGCGTGTCCGGCTTTGGCGTCCGATTCCAAGTACCGGCCAGTTTGCCGGCGGTCGCGTAATGCTTCGCCCACACGCTGCCGATAATCCCGAGACCGATGACTCCGATGGTGTTCATG
>DAITQE010000449.1:0-4030 GCA_036833235.1 Opitutus sp. | reverse complement strand
GCCGTCCTACGCAGCCCAACAACCGCGTCAACTCATCCGCCCACAGCGCCCGCCGATGACGTTCTCCTGCCTATTGAGCATGTTGCGCACACGAGGGACAAACTCGAGAACGAGGACTTTTCGCACTTGGACGAAAGAGCGAACAACTCGCGGGGCGCTTGCAGTGAGCCGCCGATTAGCCAACCTGCTGCCATGCTCAGCACCGAACTTTCCCGCACCGCGCTGGGTCTCCCTCCGGAAGATCGCCTCGAACTTGCGCGGCGGCTGGTGGAGAGCGTAGTCGAGCCAGCGCCTCTCACCGAGGCGGTGAAGGAGGGAATCCGAAGGATCGAGGACGTAGCGACTGGGCGCGTGGCTGGGCTTACCGAAGAGCAGTATCGCGCTGCGATGCGATGAAGGTTCTGTTTCACCCGGATTTTCCAAACGACCAGCGGAAATTCCAGGCGGACTACGCGGAAATCTCCGTCGGGTTGGCCGCACGGTTTCAACGGGAGATCGACGAGGCCATTGCAGCGGTAAAGGCGGCACCCGCGGCGGCCGGGCACTTCGTGAACACCGGTTCGGAGATCGTGGCTGAGTTTCGTCGCCGGAACCTGAATGCGTTTCCCTTCTTCGTCCTCTACGGCCGCACTCCCGATCTGCTGATCTTCGGCGCCATCATACCGACGCGGTCTGATCCGTTGAATTGGCTAACACGGTTTCGGGCACCGTAAGGGTCACGAGCGGAAAGCGCCTCTGTTGACGCCCACCGTGATCCTCGGGCAACTTGGCACCATGAAGCCGAAGGCAGCTAGAGAGAGCCGACCCTCCGCGGTCACGACGCACGCGCTCAGCGCTGCGGTTGCGGCAATGCGCGCGGACGCGAGAGCGAATGGCACGGACGCTCTTTCGATGCGTGCGATTGACGCCGAAGTAGCGGCAGCGCGACGGTCGCAGCGTCGCTCAAAAGCCGGTCTCCGTTGACGGTGTCGTGAACGTCCTAATACATCAGAGACACACGTGTATCTCGAGGCACAGGGTAGAACTTTTGCTAGAACTTTGGCTTGTTTTTAGGCCTCGAATCTCGTAAATCTTTATTCTTCACAAGTCACCGTAGATCAATTGGATAGAGCAGCGGTTTCCTAAACCGCTTGTCCCGGTTCAAGTCCGGGCGGGGGCACCATCGCTGCAAGTGAGGGCACGGTCGAAAAGGCCCTCCTTTCATCCACCGCCCCAGCGATCCAGCATCGGAGCGACATTGGCAGGAAAAAATTGCACCGCTGTCCGGCAACATTTGCCGGGTCTTGGCCACCTCGTTTCGGGGTCGCTCCGCGATTTTTCGCTTTTGTCTAAAATCCAGTCCTACGAGGGAGAAGCTCCTGTAAAATTCGTCCGAAAGCTGGTCTGCCGAACCGCCGTTCGCCCGGTGGCGCGATAATTGCATAAAGCAGTTCAACATTCTTCCCCCTATGAATTTTGATGACAGCCAATCCGACCGGCTAAAAACGATATTCTCCAAATCCGCGGAGTATCAAGCGACCACCGAGGCCAAGCTTAACTGCCTCTCCGAAGCGTATCAGCAAATGGCCAGCAAAGCTCTCGCTGCGATCAACGCCATCGAAGACGACGCTCGCCGCGGCAAACTGGCCCAGGATTTCGCCGTCACCTTGGACCGTCACCTCTCAGTGATGGAGGAATTCACGTGCCTCGGTGCCTCGGAGCCCCTTCTGATCTCCAGCTCCCGGCCATTTCGCGATTTGTAAGCGGCTTCGCCCAGCGCCCAACAAACCGATATCGTCGATCTTGTGGATGGGGTGCCCTCAATTAAGCCTAATTTCGGCAGTCCAAACCGACCACGTATTACACTGGTCCACACGGATACAGAAAGATGCGAATGTTTGACGCAAAAACTCCCCCACGTGCTGCGTGAAATGACCTCTGGATTTGTCGGATTGACCATCCGTGCAAATCCGAGAAATCCGTGGTCTCAGCTGCATTTTCCACCGCCATCGACCGTTGATCTCACAAGCCAAAAATGCACGTTGACAAGCCTTCCCCGCAAACCACGCTTTCCCTTCCCTTTTCCGACATGAGCACCAACGAACAGCCGACGCAGCAGAGTCTCACTCCCGACCAGATTCCTTTCACCACGCCGCAAGTCATGCGCAGCTACGTGACGGACACCGGCAAGATTCTGCCGCGCAAGTACACGCATCTTTCGGCCAGGCACCAGCGCGCGATCACCAAGACGATCAAGCATTCGCGCAACATGCTGCTCGCCCAGTAAGGTTGGCCATCATTACACCTTCGAGGCCGGGGTCCACGACTCCGGCCTTTTTCGTGCCATGACGGCTCCAGCATCCGCCTCCTCGCCCGCCCGGATCTATTCCGGAACGCCCCGGAATCTATCGCGCCTCGCGCGGGTTCTGCGCGCAGGCGGACTCGTGGCCGTCCCAACCGAAACGGTCTACGGACTCGCCGCAAACGCCCTCGATGCGACCGCGTGTCGAAAGATTTTCAAAGCCAAGGGCCGACCCTCCAACGACCCGCTGATCGTTCACATCCGTTCACTGAAACAACTCAGCGCCATCGCCGAGCCCAACGAAGCCGCCCTCAAACTCGCCCGACGATTCTGGCCGGGGCCGCTCACGATCGTTTTGCCAAAGCGGTCAATCGTTCCGCCGATCGTCTCGTCGGGCCTACCGAGCGTGGCGGTGCGCATGCCGCGGCATCCGCTCTTTCGGCGGCTATTGAAACTCGTCGATCTCCCGTTGGCCGCGCCCAGCGCCAATCCTTTTGGCTATGTCAGCCCGACATCCGCGGCTCACGTCGACGCCGGGCTTGGCCGCAAAATCCAACACATCCTCGATGGCGGCAGCTGCACGATCGGCGTTGAGTCGACGATCGTCGATCTTCGCGATCCGAGTTTTCCCTGTCTGCTTCGGCCCGGTGCCGTCACGCGAGCGCAGTTGGAAAGCACGCTCGGCACGCGTGTCCGCATCGCTCCCAGACGCACCTCGGCTCACGCCCAGATCGCGCCCGGACTCCTGACGCGACACTACAGCCCGCGCACGCCATCGGTCCTGCACGATCGCATTCCGCCGGCCAGCGCCGCGAAATCTTCGCCACGCGAGGCCTGGGTTTTCGTTCAACGCCCGCGCGGACTCACTGGCAAAAATATCTTTTGGCTGGATGAGCGAGGCCGCTTGCGCGGCGTCGCCCGGAATTTATTTCAAACCCTCCGACGCGTAGACGCGGGCGGTTTCGCACGCATCCATCTGGAGCGTGCCGACGGCAGCGGCCTTGCCGACGCCATCAACGATCGTCTCCAGCGCGCAGCGGGCGGCGCCCACGTGCGTGCGTCCACCCGACATCGCTGATCAAAGTACCGCGGCGAGTGACGCGAGCAAACGCTCGTTCTGCGGCGCGGTGCCAACCGTCACGCGCACCCATTCCGGCATCGCATAAGATTTCACCGGGCGAACAATTACCCCGCGACGCTGGAGCGCATCAAACACGCGCGTACCGTCGCCGACCTTGACGAGAATAAAATTCGCCACGCTCGGCACAAACTCCAGCGCGAGTTTGCGAAAGCCGGCCTCGAGTTGCGCCAGTCCCGCGCGGTTTTCACGAATGCATTTTTCCGTGAACGCACGATCGTCCAGCGCTGCGATCGCCGCCGCTTGCGCGATCGCATTCACGTTGAACGGCTGCCGCACGCGGTTGAGCGAAGCGACGATCTCCGCGCTCGCATAACCGTAACCGACGCGCAGCGAAGCCAGGCCGAAAATTTTCGAGAACGTCCGAAGGCAGACGACGTTGCGCCCTTCCTGAATCAACGGCCGCAGGTCCGGCGCGTTTTCAACGTACTCCGAGTACGCCTCGTCAAACACCGCGACCACGTGTTCCGGCAGCGCACGCGCAAACGCCAATAACTCCCTTTCGGTGTTCGCCGTTCCCGTCGGATTGTTCGGGCTGCAGACGAAAACGAGCTTGGTGCGTGGCGTGATCGCCGCCGCAATGACGGTCGCGCTCGAGCGCAATGGCCTCG
>DAITQE010000448.1:792-4034 GCA_036833235.1 Opitutus sp. | reverse complement strand
GCGCCGAACGGCGCGGTCGTCCTTTTCTGGAAAGAGCTGATTCCTGCTCGCAAACCGATGCTTGCCGACGTGCGCGAAAAAGTAGCAGCGGACTATATCGACGGCGAAAAGCGCAAGCACTTCGTGGAACTTGGACGAACCATTCGCGGCGCCATCGAGACTCGTTTGAAATCCGGTGAAGCTTTCGACAAAGCCGTCGCCTCGGTCGCCGCTGCCAACTCCGTCAAGATCGAGTCGAAGATGCTTCCTCCCTTCACCCGTCGCCAGCCTCCGAAAGATGTCGATTACGCCGTCTTTGGCACACTCGAGCGGCTCGAAAAGGGACGTGTTTCTGATATGATCATTGCGAAGGATCACGGATTAATTGTTTACGCGGCCGACAAAAAACTTCCGGATCTGACAGAATCGAACCCGCAGTTTGCGGTCACGCGCAACCAGATCGCCAGCGCAACCGCACGCGCGGCGGTCGGCGGTTATCTGAATGATTTGATTGCTGACGAGCTAAAGAAGTCCGAGCCACCGGTAAAATAACGGCCACGCTGACCTCTCGGTCCGCTGTCCACCTTCTCGGATTAAAACGATACCCGCGCCAATAAAAACGCGGGTTTTGTTTAGCTTCGGCACATAACTCGCGCGGCTTGGCGGTATGCGCCCACATTGGCAGGAATCCCGCTTCCGACGCCACGACGTGAATAATCGTAATCCTTCCGCTCGCACAGATCGCGTCAATGCGCGACGCGTTTCGAAACCGCGTTGATCTCAAACCGTCGCCTCGTGAGATTCGAAATTGGTGAAATTCAACGCGCCTCGTTGGAACGTGCACCCCTTCGGTTCTGCGCCACCGCTTATCCCCGCCTCCAGCCGTTCGGCACGTTTCAACTCGAATCTCGTGGGGAGCCTGATGAGACTGCCACTGCCATGCCGCTGTATTTCTATGCTCCCGCCAATTTGCCCTGCCGACTCTGCGGCGACGGATTCGAGCATGCGGCCGGCGCTCGCGAAGATTCCCTCCTGCACTGCCCAACTTGCGGACAAGCTGTCCTTCGACAGCCGATTCAATCTATCGGCATACTGAAACTTTCGGCCGCGGCGTCCGTCTCTCGCGCCAGGCAAGCCGGATTTTCCGTCTTGAAACGAACCACTGATGGTGGATTCGAAAAACAATAACTTTCCGACAGCCACAGTGTTCTCCCGCTCAATCGCCCGGCCCGCTCACTCTCTCATGTCTCGTCAAATCGTTCGCGTCTTCCTCGTCGTTCTAAGTTGCACCGCGCTTGTGAGCGTCCGCGCCCAGGAACCGGCCGCTCCTCCACCTCTGGCAACGCCAACCCTGACAGTCGAGGAATGCATCGCGCGAGCATTGCAGAAAAATTTCTCGTTGAAGATCGAGACATTCAACACCGACATCGCCCGCGAGTCACTCAACGTGGCAAACGCCGCGTTCGAGCCCGTCTTCAGCGCTTCGACGCAGCGCTTCGTGGACCAGAGCGCGCCCGCCGCGGGTGGCCGGCGCACGGATACGACCGACACCCGCGTCGGCGTTTCCGAATTTATTTCAACGGGCGCACTCGTCAGTCTCAGCGCCAGTGTCGACCGCAGCGCAAGCAACTTCACGGCGAACGCGTTCAACCCCGTTTATAATAGTGATGTCGCGCTAACCGTCACCCAGCCGCTGCTGCGTGGCGCCGGTATCGCTCACAATCGTTCCGCCATCGAACGGAGCCGCCTCGGCATCGAAATCGCGCATCTGAATTTCAAGAGCGAGGTCCTCCAGGTCGTGCGCGACACCGAAGCAGCCTATTACAACCTTGTGTTCGCGCGCGAACAACTCGCGGTAAAACAACATAGTCTCAAGCTGGCGGAACGTCTTTTCGAAGAAAACAAGACGCGCAAGTTGACGGGTGTCGCCACCGATCTCGATGTGCTGTCCGCCCAGGTTGGAATGGCGACCGCCGAGAATGGCGTGCTGATCGCCGAACAAGGCGTGCGCAATCGCGAAGATGCGCTGTTGGCATTAATCGGCCAATTCGAATTCGACGCGCCGATCGCTGCTGTCGGCCTTCTTCCCTACCAAGAGCCGTCACCTTCCTTCGATCTCTCTTACAAACTCGCCCGCGAAAATCAGCCGGATTTCATCGCAACGCAGACCGCCATCAAGCAGCTCCAAATCGACGCCGCGAATGCGAAAAACGCGGCCAAGCCGACGCTGAATCTCGGCGGCAGCGTAGGCCTCAACGGCATTGACCGCTCCTACGCCCGCGCGGTGGACAACGTCCCCAATGGCGATGCTCACAGCTGGGAACTCGATCTTTCACTTTCCGTTCCGTGGGGCTTGCACGCTGACCGTGCGCGCTGGCGCTCGGCCATGGCCAGCCTCCACCAACAAGAGACCCGGTTGAGGCAGCTCGATCAAGACCTGCTCGTCAACGTGCGCTCAGCCGTTCGCGCAGTGGACACAAATCAACGCAGCGTCGAAATCAACCGCAAAGCCACCGAGCTGGCGACGCATCAGTACGAACTCGAACTCGCGCGGTTCAAAGCCGGCCTCTCGACGAGCCGGCAGGTGCTTCAAGTTCAGGACGATCTCGAAACCGCACGCATGAACGAACTGCTCGCGGAGGTAAACTTGCGCATCGCCATCGCAAACCTCCATCAACTCGAGAGCAGTTCACTGCAGCGGTACAACATCAAGCTCACGGACTGAGCTCGCAACGCGTAGGCGGCAGTGGACCTGTAGGGTCGTCGCTTGCGACGACCGCGGCCTTCGCCCTACATTCGAACCGACCGCCCGGAGATGCCGCGCGCGACGCTCACCGCGTTTGAGCCTCGTCATTTCTGCGGCGGTAACCAAACGATATCGCATGTCGACACCGCTCGTCATCCGCGCCGTTTTTTGGCTCTGGCTGCTTGGCGCCGTCGCCGTCGGTCACTTTCATGTCCTCGCGCGCC
Source organism: Opitutus sp. (assembly GCA_036833235.1). Classification (GTDB taxonomy): domain Bacteria; phylum Verrucomicrobiota; class Verrucomicrobiia; order Opitutales; family Opitutaceae; genus Opitutus. Next base: position 1,085 of record DAITQE010000448.1, on the reverse strand, counting down.
AGCCGCTGCCTGCCACCCAGGGTCTCCTCCTGGCTCTCACGGCAGCTCTGGTGCTTGCTTACCGGCGGATACGTCCATTCCGCGCCTGGGTTGATGCTCTCGATGTGCGCTCGCTCGTGCTCTTGCACGTGACCCGTTTCGTTGGCGTCTATTTTCTCATCCTTTACCGACGTGGAGAACTGCCGTACGCCTTCGCCGTTCCCGGCGGCATCGGCGATATCGTGGTCGCGACATTCGCAGTCGTCATCGTTGTGTACCCATTCTCGGATACGTTGCGCCTGCGGGCCATCTAC
>DAITQE010000448.1:0-782 GCA_036833235.1 Opitutus sp. | reverse complement strand
TCGGTATCCTGCTCGTCGTTTTCAGTGCGGCCCGGATCGGACTTTCTGGCAGCAACGAACTGCGTCCGTTGGCTTACCTTCCGCTGAGTTTGCTGCCAACGTTTCTCGTGCCATTGATCATCGCCTCGCACTTGGCCATCTTTTCACGGCTGGCCCGCGAACAGCGCTGAACCTTCTGCTCTCCTGGCCAAGCTCTCGCGATTTCCACTTCACCAACATTGAGGCTGTGTTCTCACCCTCCTTCTCGCCGTCATCACACGCTTTCCGATCCAACCGCGGATTCGGTCTCATGGCGTTCTCCGTTTTGGTGCTGGGGGCAAGCATCCTCGCCGCCTTCATCGTTCCCATCATCAAGGAACGAGTGCTTCAGGCCCGTGCCCGCGCCGTCCAGAATGATCTGCGCGTTTTTTCCGCGGCGTTCCAAGCATACGCCGCCGAACATGGTGATTGGCCGCCCGGCGACGGCGCTCCCGGCGCGGTGCCACCAGGAATGTTGAAATACCTGCAGAATACCCATTGGCAACGACGCACACCTATCGGAGGTAATTACGCGTGGGACCCCGAGAGTCTCCATCAAGGTTCTCGCGTCCGCGCCGCGATCGTGATTGCCGGAACACGTGGCAATCTTGTCACCAGCGATCGGATTCAACTGCAGGAAATTGATCGTGGCTTTGACGACGCAAATCTCACGACGGGCAATTTCTTTTTGGGCTATCGTAATTGGCCGCTCTTCGTGCTCGAACGCTGATCCTGAAGCCGGGAACCCTCGCCATGTTCAATGT
>DAITQE010000447.1:0-4075 GCA_036833235.1 Opitutus sp. | reverse complement strand
GTTCAGAGCCGTCAACGCGCAAACGCTGCCCGGACGGAGGAGGCGAGATTTTCACGCGCCCTCTGGAGCGCGACCGCAAGTGGGACACCGGTTGGCGTGATTTCGTGTAGGGTTATTCCTGGTACGGCTGGGACGACGATGCGGCCCGCGAAAACGTGAACATCCTTGCCAAGCTGCTGCGCGCGCAAGGCGACCGCGCCAGGTCCTTTGCCTTGCAGCGACGTCGCGTCGAAACGTCCCTCGCCGGTGATTACGATATCCGCGGCTCGCATACGCGCTTCGAGATCGCACCACGCGCAGAGCAGATCGAAACCGTTGACGAGGCGCGCGCCCAGGCACGTCGAAAGACCAAAAGCAATTCCGCCAGCCGCGCCCGCGCCCGGCATGGTTTCACAATCGCGTGCGGGCTGACAATATGCGGTGAGGAGCGATGCGAGTCGGCGGACTTCATTTTCCATTCGCGGTACGTCTTCTACGCACAATCCCTTTTGCGGCCCATAAACAGCCGTGGCTCCGTTTGGTCCGGTGAGCGGATTGGTGACGTCACACGCGATGCGGATGGGCGGCATCGTTCCGATGGATCCGGCGATGTGGCTAACGCGCGCCCACTCGGCGGGCACAGCAGGAGAAACGATATTTCCATTGGTATCCAGGAGCTGAAGACCGAGTGCAACGAGTGCGCCAAGGCCGAGGTCGTTGGTTGCGCTGCCTCCGATGCCGAGCAGAATCGCGTTTACGCCAGCGAGCGGGCCACCGTGTGAGGTGGCCCGGGCATCTCGCCCGTGAAGATGACCACCCTGATCTTTCGATCCCGCGGGCGAGACGTCCGTGCCAAGATCCTCGTCGATCGCTGCTTGATATCGATATTCGTCGCGTGCCGCGCGGATGAGTTGCCCAGTCCCGATCGAACTTGCCTGCCATGGATCCCGCCGATGAGGCGGTAACAAGGCCAGTCCGCTGACGGAGGCCATTTCGATCACGGCAAGGCGAGCAAAAGGCGAGTCGGTCGAGTGCTCGGCGGGTAAATCGAGCAGCTTGCGAGCGGTTGCCGGGATTGAGCTGATGTTGACCAAGCCGATGTTTGCATCGACCGGTTCGCCGCGTGGCCCAGTTGCGCGCACGGTGATTCGTTCGCCCTTCATCGCGTCGGAGAGAACGTCCACGAACCCTTCGCCACCATCGGTGAGCGGGCAGAGATCGACGGCGCAGTCCGGCACGCTGGCCCGCAAGGCGTCGCCGACGGTTTCGCACGCGTCCTGGGCGGAGAGGGCGTCTTTGAATTTATCCAGAGCGATGAGCGCGCGCATGGGACTCTTTGTGTTTTATTTATGCGTGGAGACAAACCTCCAAGGTCTTTTGTTTGGAATCGTATCTTGTAGGCTGCCAGCTTGCTGGCGCGATTGAAGCGCGAGCAAGCTCGCGGCCTACCAGTAACGGATTGCGCCATCAAAACGAGTGGACGGCTGGAGTGGATTTCGTGATACGCGTCGCCGAATGCTTCCACTCAGATTCGCACCGTGTGCGCTCATCAGGGTTTTCCCGAAAGAGTTCTCCGGCGAACTGTCAACCTGTGGTGCCATTTGAGAGCTGCGGCTGCGCACACCACCCGTGACGAACCTCCATGCGTTGTCCGTCGCCTTGACGGGCTCGCGCACGAAAAACTCCGCTTCTTACCCCATAACCACGTCGTGCAAAGCGTCCGGCCAGGTCGTCTGCGTAGTCGCGCCATCGCGTCCATGAACTTTATGAATGCTTCAACTCAGGGAACTCCCGTTTCACCCAAGACTGCCGTGATGCAGTTCTTGTTGATGGTCTTCGGCCTGCTCGCGCCGGCCCCGGCTTTCGCCGCATTTGGCTACGTCGACAACGGCACCACCTACGGCGTCGACAGCGGCGCCGGTCTGATTCTCCAGGTCGACAAAACGAACGGAAGCATCACGTCCATTATTTTCAACGGCACGCAATACGCCACCTCGCCGTCATCTCACATTGCGTCGGGTTTGGGCTCAGCGACGACGGTCACGCCGCAAACCGACGGAGCGACCTATGTGAAGATCACGATTCAGACCGATCCCACCAATGGAGTCGTTTCCAATCTCACCGATTACCTGATCGTGAAGAACGGTGTGAACACGATCTACATGGCCACCTACACCACGGCCGAGCCCGCGGTGGGCGAGTTGCGTTGGATCACGCGGCTCAACGCCTCTCTGATTCCGAATGGCCCCGCCCCTTCCAATAACACCGGCAACACCGGTGCGATCGAGAGTTCCGATGTCTTCGGAAAAGCCGATGGCACGACGACCTCGAAATATTACGGCGACACGGTCACGCACGGCAAAGACCGCGCGATGGATCTGACCTTCTGTGGCGCGACCGGCCCCGGCATCGGATGCTGGATGGTATTCGGCAATCGCGAGAGCAGTTCCGGCGGACCGTTCTTCCGCGATATCGAAAACCAAAGCGGAGGTAATCAGGAGATTTATAATTACATGAATTCGGGTCACAATCAGACCGAACCCAATCGCGTGAATAACGTGCTGCATGGGCCCTATGCTCTTGTATTCACCACCGGCGCACCGCCGACATTGCCGCTCGATTTTTCCTGGATGGAAAGTCTCGGCCTCGCTGGCTGGGTGCCGGCCTCGGGCCGTGGCGCCGTCAGCGGAACAGCGACCGGCATTCCGGCGGGATTTCAAGGCGTCGTTGGTTTTGCCAACAGCACGGCGCAATATTGGGCGACCGTCAGTGGCGGAACGTACACGTCTTCGGGTATGAAGCCCGGCACCTACACGGCGACGCTTTACAAAGGCGAACTCCAGGTCGCCACGGATTCAGTGACTGTGTCGGCAGGCGCGACGACGCCACTCAATCTCACGTCGGCTGAGCCCACGCCTTCCGCAATTTTCAGAATCGGAGAATGGGACGGCACGCCGGCGGGATTATTGAATGCCGACAACATGATCGAAATGCATCCGCAAGATGTGCGGATGAGTCCATGGGCAACGACCACCTACACCGTTGGAGTCGATGAGCCCGCGGCATTTCCAGCGATCCAGTTCCGCGGCGCGAACAGCCCGACAACGATCAAGTTCAACCTCGCCGCGAACCAGCTCACGAATCTGACGCTGAGAATCGGCATTACCTGCGCCTATAACAGCGGCCGCCCATCCGTCGTCGTTAACGGCAACGCCACGGCCAACCCGGGCCCTTCCAGCCAGCCCAGCTCGCGCAGCTTCACGATCGGTACCTACCGCGGAAACAACGCGTTGTTCACCTACACGGTTCCCGCGGGTGCGCTCGTTGTCGGCACGAACACGATGACGATAAATCCGATCAGCGGCTCCGCCGACCTCGGCACGTGGCTGAGTGCGGGCTGGGTTTACGATGCGGTCGAGCTCGATGGTCCGCTCGCTACGCCGGTCATCAGCTACGTTGGATCAAATCCGCTCGTCATCAGCGGCACGTCGGAGCCGTTCCGAAACATCGCGCTCACGCTCGATGCATCGGTTGCGGCCGGCAGCGCGGTCGCGTCGGCGAGCGGGGCGTGGACGATTACTTACGCGGCGGCGCTGCCGCCCGGCGTGCACACCTTCACGGCGGTCGCCAGCGACGATGCCGGCCACAGCAGTCCGGCCTCGGCGCCGTATTCGTTTAATAGCGACATCACCATGCCGGTGATTGCAGCGGCGGTGGGCGACACGGGGACGTACGCCAGTGGTGCCACGACGTCAGATCGGGTCTTCTCTTTCAACGGCACAGCCGGTGCGGGCAACAGCGTGACGCTCACGCGGATCGGCTCCGGCAACATCGGCACTGTGGTCGCGGATGCCGGCGGCCAGTGGACGTTCAATTACACCAGCGTTTCACTTCCGGATGGGGCGAACAGCTTTTACGCGACGGCATCTGACGGCACGGACAACAGCGTGTCGTCGCCGATCTTCACGCTCAATCTCGCGGGGCAGCCGAGGATTTCGATCGTGCGGGAAAATCCCGCGTTCGAGGTGATCCCCAACACCATCGGAAGCGTCGTATTTCGCGTCACATTCAACCATGCGGTGAGTGGCGTCACGAC
>DAITQE010000446.1:0-4080 GCA_036833235.1 Opitutus sp. | reverse complement strand
AGCCTCGGCTACGCGTGGGATGCGTGGACGCTCACGGTGTGGGGACGCAATGTGTTCGACGAGCGGTACGAAAAACGGGTGTTCTTTTTCGGCAACGAAGACCCGGACTACATCGAAACGCGTTACGAAGACCGCGCTGACCCGCGGCAGATTGGCGCGACGGCGAGCTACCGTTTCTAGCCCCAAAGTTTCCGCCGCGGCTCCCCCGCAACCAAAGGGCGTGATCGAATCGTTCTCGCCGGATCAAGATAACGAGAAAGAGAATGAATAACGAGAACGACGCCGGGCGATCATGACGATCGTCCCGCCTGGACTTGCGCGCGGCGGCTGGCCCGTTTCAACTCAGCCGCATGATTGGACTTCACGAAGGCCGAGGCTCACCGAAGAAAGCGCCCGAACGCGTCTTCGTGCTGCGACTCTCCGTTGTTGGCACGACTCCGCTCGTTTGGCGGCGGCTCGTGGTGCGCGAGTCGATGTGGCTCTCGCGGCTGCACGACAGCATTCAAGTGATCTTCGACTGGTTCGACTATCAGACGCACGCCTTCAATCTCGATGACCTCCGTTTTGGCAATCCGCTGAAGCGCGAAGGAATGACGATCGAAGATGATCGCGACGTCACGCTGGCGGATCTGGACCTCGAGCATCGCGAGCGGTTCACGTACGGATACCACTTCGGCGAGGGGTGGCAGGTGGAGATCAAGGTGGAGAAGCACGACTTCGTCCAAAAAGGAATCTCGTATCCGCTCTGCAATGCCGGCGAGCACGCAGGCCCGCCCGAGGACTGTGGCGGTCTGGAAGCCTTTCACGACATGCTCGCTTGCATCAAGGAGCCCGATACGGAACTAGGACGCGAGTGGCTGGAATGGCTGGGTCCCGAGTACGACCCGGACACATGCGATTTGGACAAGATCAACAAGTCGCTCAAGAAGCTGGGAAAGTGATCGTCTGCCTGGCTGGGCTACCTCGATGAACATTCTTCACCTCGAGGATAATCCTCACGACGCACACCTCGTGCGGGAGATTCTCTCTGTCGCCTGGCCGGAAATCGCGATCACGCTCGTGGCCACGCGCACTGAATTCGTGGGCGAGCTCGAACGCCGTCGCTACGATCTGATTCTAGCGGATTACACGCTGCCGTCGTTCAATGGCCTCGATGCTTTGCAGTGCGCGCGCGAGTTGTCCCCGGAAACGCCATTTGTCTTTCTGACCGGCACCTTGGTTGAGCAGCGCGCGATCGACGCGGTCGAGCGTGGCGCCACTGATTACTTGCTGAAGGGGCGACTTAATCGTCTGGTCATCGTGGTGCGCCGCGCGATTCGTGAAAGTCGCGAGCGGCAGGAATTGGGTTTTTTCGTCGAGCGGTTGCGTCAAAGTGAAGAACGCTATCGAAAGGTTTTCGCGTACAGTCCGCTGCCGATCTGGATAACCGACAGCGCGTCTCAGGCGTTTCTCGATGTAAACGAAGCGGCGGTTCACCATTATGGGTATTCGCGCGAGGAGTTCTGCCGGTTGACGCTCGCCGATCTCACGATCAGTGCACCCACTGCGCTTCCGTCCTTGGCACCATCGTCTTCCTCCGTGGTGCGTTCGTTTTCAGGGGTTCGCCAGCATCGAAAGAAAGACGGCTCAATCATCGTTGTCGAAGTCTTCAGTCACGAGATCGACTTCGATGGCGGCACCGCGCGATTGATGCTCCTCAATGACGTCACGGCCAACCGAATGGCGGCGGAAAAGATTCATCAGCTCAATACCGAGCTCGAGCAGCGCGTGAGCGAACGCACGGCGCGGCTCGAGGCAGCGATGAAGGAACTCGAGGCATTTTCGTATTCAGTATCGCACGATCTGCGTTCGCCGCTACGGGGAATCGACGGCTTTGCGCGTGCGCTTATGGAGGATCACGCCGGCAAGCTCGACCCGGATGGCCGGCATCTCGTTGATACGATCCGCAGCGAAATCCGCCGCATGGGCCAGCTGATCGATGACCTGCTCGCGTTTTCGCGCGCCGGTCGCAAACCGCTCGACACCGCGCCGGTCGACATGACCGAGCTGGCCCGCAGCGCATTTCAAAATATCATCGAGGCGTCGCCGCAACGAAACGTCGCGTTGCAATTGCAGCCGCTGCCGGACGCCATCGGCGATCGCGCGCTGCTCCGCCAGGTTTTTGCCAACCTGCTGGACAACGCGGTGAAATTCACCGCCCGCCAACCGGCACCCCTAATCAGGCTCTCGGGCTGGAGCGATGCAGGGATGAATACTTACTGCATCAAGGATAATGGCGTCGGTTTCGATCCGCGTTTTGCGCACAAGCTCTTTGGCGTGTTCTCGCGTCTTCACACTCAAGCCGAATTTGCCGGCACGGGCGTAGGGCTGGCCTTGGTACAGCGCATCGTTCAGCGCCATGGCGGAAAAACGTGGGCGGAATCAACCCTGCAGTTCGGCGCCAATTTCTATTTCACACTGCCGGGCGTCCAGCATACGCCGGCTCCCGCGGCGGAAACGTAAAAAAATCGCTCAGTCGCAGATTGCGTCCTGTTTCGATGTGCAATGTGAGGTGAACCGCATTGCGTTTGAAGAGAATTTCCCGCCCCAGGCGGACAGCCCGCATGCTCGCTTCCCTCTCCTTGAGTCACGTCAACGCCAACAGCGATTCTCCTTCCAGCAGCAAAAACATCCGGGTGCTTTTGCTCGAAGACCGGCCGACGGATGCGGAGCTGATTGTGCGCGCATTGCGACGTTCCGGCTTCGAGCCACAGTGGGACCGGGTGGAAACCGAGGAGAGTTTCGTCAACCTGCTCGACGCGTCGGTTGACATCATTCTGGCCGATTACGAGCTGCCGCGATTTGACGGACTCAAGGCTCTGAAAAAATTACAGGAATCGAAACTCGATATTCCGTTCATCATCATTTCCGGATCGCTCGGCGATGAGCTGGCCGCCCAGTGCATCAAGCAGGGTGTCACTGATTATCTGTTGAAGGACCGACTCGAGCGCTTGGGTCTCGCCGTCTCAAACGCACTCGACGAACGCCGGCTCCGCGCCGAACGCGTCCTGGTCGAAGAGCAACTTCGTCATTCGCAGAAAATGGAGGCGATCGGTCAGTTGGCCGGCGGCGTCGCGCATGATTTCAACAACCTCCTCACCGTAATCAACGGCTGGAGCAGCATGCTCCTCGATGATCCGTCCGTCTCTGCCACGACGCGTGAGGCGGCCAGGCAAATCTTCACCGCCGGCCAGCGCGCCGGCAGTCTCACGCGGCAGCTGCTCTTCTTCAGTCGCAAGCGGCCGATCGAGCGGGTCTGGCTCGATCTCAACCAGACGATCGATGAGCTCGCCACGATGCTTCGACGACTCATCGGCGAACACATCGATCTGAAACTCGAACTCGCTCCCGACCTCGCGCCCGTCGAAGCCGATGTCAGCATGATGGAGCAGGTGCTGGTCAACCTGACCGTCAACGCGCGCGACGCCATGCCGCACGGCGGCCGGCTTACAATCGCCACGCGGAGGATCGAGCTCACCGCCGATGATATTCGCGGACAATCCGAGGCGCGCACCGGTCATTTTGTGTCAATGTGTGTAACAGATACGGGCTGCGGAATTTCCTCCGAAATCATGCCGCGAATCTTCGAGCCTTTTTTCACCACGAAAGAAATTGGCAAAGGGACCGGCCTTGGTCTCGCCACGATTTTCGGCATCGTAAAACAGCATCATGGCTGGGTCGAGGTCGACAGCACGGTGGGCATCGGCACGAGTTTCACGGTGACGATTCCGATGGCGGAAAATCACGACGCGGCGACGTCGCCGTTGCCCAGGGCGCCAGTCGACGAGGGGCCAATTGCCGGCGGCCGCGAAACCATTTTGCTCGTCGAGGACGAAACGAGCGTCCGCGAGTTTGCCGTCGCTGTGCTGCAGCCGTTGGGTTACCGCATTCTGCAAGCGCGTTCCGGCCATCAAGCGCTCGAAGTTTGGAAATGGCATTCAAGCCGCATCAGTCTGCTTTTGACCGACGTCGTGATGCCTGACGAACTCACCGGTCCCGCACTCGCCGAAAAATTACGCGCCGAAAAACCGGAGCTCGCGG
>DAITQE010000445.1:2671-4083 GCA_036833235.1 Opitutus sp. | reverse complement strand
GCCCAGCAGTTCCCAAGAGGCGGCAGGATCTGTCGGCTCATCTTATCCGCCTGGGACAAGAACGGAGCGGTTGGAAGAAGGAGACAGCGCGACGGCTGAACGAGATGGCTCGAGGAAAAAAGACGAGCGTGGCTGAACTGCGGAAGCAGCTTGGTCATGCCTGAGCATGGGCCTTACGAGAGGCATCTTTCGCGCGAAGCGGTGGCGTTCGTCGTAGGGTTAGCCCTCAGCTGACATGGTCACTCTCACCTTAGCGACAGCTCTCCCTGAAGAACCGGATGCGTTAATTGCGCTAGTCCGGGTCTGTGGGGGTGTCGGCGCGTGAGCGCCGGCTCTACCCGGAAAATGATTCGTTGTCTCATCACAATTTTATTTGCGTGCTGTTGCTCGGCAGCTGAGCCGGTTTTGATCATCTTGGAGCGCAATCCGTGGCTGATGGTCATTGGCTAGGACAGCCCGACATTCCGAGTGAAGAGCTATGGATGAATCACTGAACGAGCCAGTCGTCAGAGCCAAGCCGACATCTGTCACGCCTCGTGCAGAGCCACGAGTCGCGCCAGTCACACGCATGGCTCACGTATGTGAAAACCTCTCACTCCGGTTTGTCTGTCAGCTATCACTCCGGTCCCGGACCGGCTAACGGCATTCTCCGACGCCGTGCTGTCGCCATCATGAGTGTTGGGTCGCGCTGTGGTTGACTGTCACTTCCGCTCAACGCCCTTGACCGGCGGGTCCCAAGTATTCGGATCGATCTCCGGCGAGGGATGGCCTTCCAGCTTGCCCTGCTTCCAGCCGAGGAAATGCGAAACCACCAGGCGTTGCGCGAGGTTCATGCTGGGCAGCGCACTGTGAAATCCGAGTTGATTGATCAGCCGGTCCTTGAATTCGAAAAACCCGAATTCGTCCGGCGAGAGGCAGATTATCTGATTCTCCGGCACGAACGCACATCGTGCCCCGCGGAAGGGCACGGTATTGTCTCCAGTGAGGGTCTTATCGCCCCCCTCGCTCCACTCATTTGTTTCCTCGCCGAACGCGAAGATGGGCTTCTTGGTCTTGGGATCGAACATCAGCGTCATCCCCAGCCGGGTTTTCCCGCCCACGCCCACAATGCATAGCCAGCGCTTGCTGTCGTCCAGCTTCAGACGCTCTAGCCGCAAGCGATGTTTCCACGCCTGGTCGAGCATGGCGGTCAGCAGTACCTTCGCCTGGTTGTCGGGCTTGGTCGTCGAAAGCCCATAGCGCTCCACGAACGTGGCGAGCGTGTCCAGGATGCCCTGCTGCCAGTTGTCCGCCATGAATATGTCAGCCTCTTTTCCATCCTCTGTGACCACCGCGTTCTTAAACGACGGCAGCAAGTGATAGAGGGCGGGAGTCACGCGCGCCGCCTCACGTTCGCGCGAGCCGCCGGAGGA
>DAITQE010000445.1:0-2661 GCA_036833235.1 Opitutus sp. | reverse complement strand
AAAAGGTGAAGCCGCCGATTCCGATCGCCGTCTTGGCGATCGCTTCGAGCGAGCCGCGGAACGGCGACGCGATCGTCGCCACTTTGTCGATCCAGCGCATGCCAGCCACTTGGACATAGCCAGCCGCGATCAATCCGCCCATCGAGTGTCCGACGATGTTAACCTTACCCGTCGCCTCCGTGTAACCGTCCCTGTTGTAGTGCCGCATCAGGCTGGTGCGGGCGATGACTTCCGTTACGAACAGCGAGAACTGTTCCTGGATGACATCGAGCGGCTGGCGCCAGTCGTAGGCGAAGGGATAAACTGGGACGGGCTTGTCCGGATCCTGCGAGAGGTTATGACGAAGCTCCTCGATGATCTCAGAGTAGAAAAGGTCGAAGACCTGGTCCTGCATCACCCGTGCCGGCTCCACTAGCTCGTACTTGATGTTGTCGGGGTGCAGCGTGATTCGCTCGTAGTTCTTAGTGGCCGCCTTGAGCACCGACCACACGTTTTCCGGTGTCGTGGGATACTCGTCGCGCAGAGCACTGCCCATGATGCCGGGAATGAAAATTACGGGAGCAGGTTGAGGCATAAATGAAGGGCTCCGTTGATTCACCTTATGGGCGTTCCTGCGGTGCTGCGAGGTTGGCGGTAGAGTGAGAGCAGATGCCGAGCCGGCTCGAGGACAACATGTCGGGCCTCCAGATAGGGGGACCAGTTTCTGCGGCCATCACGCGCAACGTGACAATCCCAAAATATCGGTTAGAGGGAGTGAGCCTCATTTTGAGGCCGAGACGGGGAAGGTTGCTGCGATTTGACGGGCACGCGAACATTGCGTACGACGCAGATACAGCCACTCGGTTCGGTGATCATGTCTCACTGCTCGGCTGTGGCAAAGCGACTTGCATCATGCTTTTGGCGTCACGCGGGACCACAATTCATCCACGGGGTGGTCCGTGAGGCGCGCTAATTATTTTGCAGGAACGTTCGAATCCACTCGTCGGCCCGCGGCTGTCGCTCCATTTTCGGATCATCCCCATCCATGACGGTCGCGCTCCCACCACCCCAGGTGCAAAACGCCGGCTTTGCCGGTGACGAAACTCTGTTCTATTTGTCGTCACATGTCTGACCCAGCGGAACCCCACTGGAAATTGTCGCATGATTGGGCGCGAGTTCCGCGCGCGACTCCGCCAAAACGTTCGGCCGCCGATCGGGTCGCCGATTTTCTCGAGATTTATGGAGAATACGACGAGGCGACCGCGCGGGAACAGGCGAGTCGTTGTATTCAATGTCCGGAGCCGTCGTGTACGCAGGGGTGTCCGCTTTCGAACCGCATTCCCGAATGGCTCGCGTTGACGGCGGAAGGTCAATTTTTGGAAGCGGCGACGCTCTCCCGCTCCACCAGCAATCTCCCGGAGCTCTGCTCGCGTGTCTGTCCGCAGGAACGGCTGTGCGAGGGCTCGTGCATTCTCAACGGCCGCGCGGAGCCGGTTGCCATCGGCGCAGTCGAGCGTTTCATCAACGAGTACGCGTTCAAACACGGCGGGGTGCCCGTTGAACAAGCGGAGCCCAATGGTCGATCCGTAGCCGTGATTGGTTCGGGACCGGGCGGCATCGCTTGCGCGGATGAGCTCGCGAAGCTCGGGTACGCCGTAACGGTGTTTGAGTCGCAGCTCCTTCCCGGCGGCCTGCTCGTCAACGGTATCCCCGCTTTCAAATTGGAGAAACACCTCGTCGCGCGCCGTATCGATCTGCTGAAAAATCGCGGCGTGCGTTTTGAGCTCGGCGTGCGCGTGGGTTGGGATCTCACGTTGGCTGAACTGCAGCGGAGTTACGACGCCATCTTCCTTGGATTCGGCGCGCAGCAGGCCAAACCACTGGACGTACCGGGCGCACAACTTCGCGGCGTTTTCCAAGGCCTGCCGTTCTTGATTCAAAAAAACGTCGAGCTGCCACTGGAGGCCGCACCGATCGATGTCGCCGGAAAACGCGTGGCCGTTCTCGGTGGTGGCGACACCGCGATGGATTGCCTGCGCACGGCGGTTCGATCCGGGGCGAGCGAAACGGTCTGCCTGTATCGCCGCGATCTGACCAACATGCCGGGTAGTCGCAAGGAATACGCCAACGCACTCGAGGAAGGCGCCCGCTTTGAATTTCTCACCAACCCCGTCGCGCTCGAGGGCAACGCCGATGGCTGCGTGACGGCCGTGCGTTGTGTGCGAATGGAATTGGGTGCGCCGGACAGCAGCGGTCGTCGCAAACCGCGGCCCATTGCTGGTTCGGAATTTACGGTGCCGGCAGATGTCCTTCTCATCGCCTACGGTTTTGATCCTGTACCGTTTCCGCCGACGAGCGACTTCGCTGCAGTGAAGACCAACGATTGGGGCGGCATCATCGTTGATGCGAATCAGATGACGAATATCGAAGGCGTCTTCGCCGGAGGCGATTCGGTGCGAGGTCCGAGCTTGGTGGTGCATGCGGTTCGCGATGCACGCCGTGCAGCTCAAGGCATTCACCGGTTCCTCGATCGGATCGCTGAGATCGAACAGCCCCGGAGCGAGTAAGGACAACCGTGCGCCCTCGCGCCGCAACGACTTACGGCGGCGGGAATGCGTTGGCGTCACGGTCTTTTGTTTTGGAATGGTAACTTGTAGGCCGCCAGCTTGCTGGCGCGATTGA
>DAITQE010000444.1:0-4089 GCA_036833235.1 Opitutus sp. | reverse complement strand
TGAATTGCTGGCGCACAATTTTCTCCATCTTTCCGGTTTTCTCGTTCTTCTTCTCGTCGACGACGAACACCGAGTCGCCGTAAGGCGCGTAGAGTACCGACGTCGCCGGAATTGTCAGCACCTTGGCGGCGGTAGGCAGCACGACTTCGATATTCGCGAACATCCCGGAACGGAGCTTCTCGCCGACATTCGGCACCGTTGCCTGCACTCGGATGTTGCGCGTCGCGGCATCGATCTCAGGGCTGATCGCGGTGATCTGCCCGTCAAAAACTTCTCCGGGCGCAGCATCAGTCGTCACCCGCACCTTTCGTCCCGGCGCGAGCACCTGAAGCTGCTGCTGCGGCAGTGAAAAATTCACATAGACCGGATCAAGCGTCTGCAACGTCGTGATGGCATTGCCCACGCTCAGGATCTGGCCGAGATTAACGAACCGGAGCCCGAGCCGGCCGGCAAACGGGGCGCGAATCGATTTTTTTTCAACGACCGCGCGAATCTGGTCCGCCTGCGCTGCAACGCTCTTGAATTGCGCCTCCGCAGCGTCGAGTTCGGCCTGCGAGATCGTCTGCTTGCCTGCGAGTTCGCGGGACCGTGCGGCATTGGCCTTCGCAAGATCCGCATTCGCTTCGGCGGCATGGAGCTGTGCTTCCTCCGTGGAAATGTCGAGTTGAACGAGCAGGTCGCCAGCCTTCACCAAAGCACCAGGCTCAAAGGCGATCTTCGATACTCGGCCTGCAACCTCGGCGCCAACTGTCACCCCTTGCACGGCGAGGACCGAACCGGTGGCGCTCACGGTATTGACCCAAGTTTCTTCCCGTGCGGAAAACACCGTAACTGTCTCGGGCGGCATGACCATCGGCGTGGCCGCCATTGCGCGAAACTGAAGCACCTTGATGCCGAAAAGACCGCCAACGATGATCACGATGGCGAGAGCAGTGAGGGTAAATTTCTTTAGCATGATTGAACCGGTGACGGGAGTTAACGACGTTGAAGGGAAGGAAGTGGGTTGGAAAAACTATGATGGAAAAGGATCACTCCTGCAGAGCCGTGTTGGCCTGAGGAGAAATCCGGTCGGAGGGGGAAAGTGTGGACGCGCGCTGCATGATTTTGGTGAGGAGCCCGACGAGAATTTTGCGTTCAGGCTCCGTGAGCGGCTGCATCAAAGCTGCCATTCGTTTGAAGTGCATAGGCAAAATCTTCTCTAACAATGCCCGACCCTTGTTTGTCAAGGTCACGGAAAGCATGCGCCGGTCCGTTGGATCGGGCTCACGCGTCACCAAGCCGTCGCGTTCCAAGGTGTCGATCAACCCCGTCATCGTGGCGCGGGTGACGTGCGACAAGTCCGCCAGTTCAGCTGGGGTGCGCGGGTGGTCGCAGTTGGTGAGCTTGTTCAGTAGCAACATCAACACCATGAAGCGGCCTTGCGAGATCTGGTGCTCCGCCAAATGGGAATCCACCACGCGAAACGCCTCGTCGCCGGCCTGCATCAGTCTCAAGAAGACCTCGCACGCCGACGGATCCAAGTCAGGAAAGAGCTTGCAGGCCTCGAGCAGGCATTCGTAGCGCGGCAGATTCTTGATCAGCAAAAATGGCATGAAGGACAGTTAACGAACTGTAAGGAGGCTGATAGTTAGGCGGCTAATCAAAAGCGCAAGCGGCCGCCGCATTTTGTGAACAGATTGTTAACGAATCTCATGAGCGCCGGGAAAAAAGGTAATTTGAACTAATGGTAAAGCGCCGCCTTGGTGCGTCGCCAAAAATGCTCCGCACGCGCGGCGCCCTGCGGAAAAACCAGAGATCCTCGGAATTCCTCGCTTGAACTGTAGATTGCGCGCTCGCCGCGCAACAGGTCTTGGATTGAACGGTAGGTTGCGTGCTTGCCGCGCAACAGGTCCGCGATGCGGACGTAGCGCGGCGAGCACGCTACCTACACCAAGACTGTCCCAGCCCGTTGCTTCCCGTGAGCTTACAGCGACTGAGCCGCAGCGAGCACCGCGTCCGCAGTGATTCCCAGTTCCTTAAAGATCATTGGCGCGGGAGCGCTCAGGCCAAAACGGTCGATTCCGACGATCTTCCCGTCGATGCCGACATATTTATACCAGAGACCGCTCACGCCCGCCTCGACCGCCACCCGCTTCCGGCACGCGGACGGCAACACACTCTCGCGATACTCCGCCGACTGGCGGTCGAAGCGCGAAAACGACGGCATCGAAACCACTCTCACACCCGCGCCGAGCGTTTTCGCCGCGGCCACGGCGAGCTGCAATTCGCTCCCGCTCGCCAGCAGGATGTGCGTCAACTCAGCCGTTTCCTTCACCGCAACATAACCGCCCTGGAGCACGCCGGTGCGGCGCAGTTGCGGATCGATATCGTTCAAGAGCGGCACCGTCTGGCGAGTCAGTGCGAGAAGCGTCGGGCCGTCCATGCGCTCCATCGCCGCAGCGAACGCGCCGGCGGTTTCTTCCGGATCGGCCGGACGTATCACATCGAAATTCGGAATCAAACGCAGCGCGCTCACCGTTTCGACCGGCTGGTGCGTCGGGCCATCTTCGCCAACGCCGATTGAATCATGCGTGTAAATGTACACGACCGGCAGCTTCGCCAGCGCAGCCAGCCGCATCGACGGACGCGAGTAATCGGCAAACACGAGGAACGTCGCCACGCTCGGACGAAATAGCCCGTCGTATGCGATGCCGTTCGCAATCGCTGCCATGCCGTGCTCGCGAATGCCGAAACGAATATTCCGCCCCGACCGATTGCTCGGGTCGAAATCCTTATCCGCCGCGATATAGTTCAACGTCGATCCATACAGATCGGCGCTGCCGCCGATCAGCAAGGGCAGCTCTCCGGCAATCGGCTGCAGGACGTCGCGACCAGCCGCGCGCGTGGCGAGCTTTGCGTCCGCCGGGAACGCCGGGATTTTCTCGAGCAACGCAGCCGCGCTCGGCGCCGTTTGCGCTGACTCGAGCAACGCTGCCTTGTCCGGATTCGCTTCGCGCCACGCTTTGTACGTTTTGTGCCACTTGTTGCAGAGGCGGATGAGGCGCGCTTTGTGGTTCGCGAAATAGGCCTGCACGTCCTCGCTGACGAAGAAGTGCTGATCCGCTGGAAGTCCGAGGCCGGCGCGAGCGGAATCAGCAAACTTCGCCCCACCCTCGCCGTGTCCCTTCGCCGTCCCGGCAACCTCAGGAATGCCGCGGGCAATCAGGGTCTTCGCAATGATCAGCTGCGGTTTTCCGCTCTTCGTCTTCTTCGCTTTGTTGAACGCTTTCAGGAACGCCGCCATGTCGTGACCATCGATCGTCTGCACATCCCAGCCGATCGCCTTGAAACGCCCCGCCGCATTTTCGCTCTGCGTTTTTACTGCCATCGCGTCCAGCGTGACGTCGTTCGAGTCGTAAATCAGAATGAGGTTGTCGAGTTTTTGGTGCCCGGCGAATTCAACGGCTTCCATCGCGACGCCTTCTTGCATGCAGCCGTCACCCGCGAGGCACACGACGTGGTAATCGAAAATTGGATGCTCTGCAGTGTTGAAACGCGCCGCCGCCATCTGCCCGGCGACCGCCATGCCCACCGCGTTACCGACACCTTGGCCGAGTGGACCGGTCGTCGCTTCGACGCCCGGTGTTTCACGGAATTCCGGATGACCAGGCGTGATGCTATGAAGCGCGCGGAATTTCTTCACCTGCTCGATCGGTACATCGTAACCGCTCAGGTGCAGCCAGCTGTAGAGAAACATGCTGCCGTGACCGGCGGACAAGACAAAGCGATCGCGATTGATCCAGCGCGGACGCTCCGGGTTGTGCGACAAAGCGTGTCCATAAAGCACGGCGCCCATTTCAGCCGCGCCGAGCGGAAGTCCGAGATGGCCCGAGGCGCAGGCGTGCACCGCATCGATGGCAAGTCCGCGTGCTTGGTTGGCAGCTTTGGCGAGAAGAGGAGTTTGGAGCGTCATTGGATGAAAGGATTAGCACTAGGCTGCCCGACATCGCCGGGGAAGCAGAAATTCAGGCTTAATCACAATACGGTTCACCTGATTCGCTATTTCGTCCGCTCGCCGCTGCTCTGTGTTCCTCCGCACTCGCTGTAGGT
>DAITQE010000443.1:0-4093 GCA_036833235.1 Opitutus sp. | reverse complement strand
TCGTATAACCGTCGCCGTTGAGATCGGTCGAAGCATCGGCGGCGTCGTGCGGGTTCAGGCCGTGCGCCGTTTCCCAATCATCCGGAAGGCCGTCGTGGTCGCTGTCGGCGTACGGCGCGCCTTTGTAGTCGGGCCAGCCGCCGACCTCGCTCGGGTCGGTGATAAAACCTTTCGGGACAAGCATGGCGAGCTCGTCGATCCACTTTTGCTGGTAGCCGTAAAAGGCCGCTTTTTCGGCGGAACCTTTCGCGATGTGGATCGGCGGAATGACGCCGGTGCGCACTTCTTCGATGATGCGAGTATCCACGGCATCGCGACGCGGAAGCGTGGCGCCGACATTGGCGAGGACGTAATTGTCGGCGGCGGCAGCGGGAAGCAGATCGAATGGCGCGTGCGGGAAGGGCTCGTTGACCCGGATCTTTTCGAGCGCGGTTTTAAGCGGCTCGACGCGGACGTCGGGTTGGACGCCGCCGTCCCAGTTGTCCTGGGTAACCCGCGCGTTGCCCTCGACGATATTGCCCGCGACGTAGGCTTTGCCGAAGTGGTCCTTTACGTTCTTGTTCCGCTCAGATTCGGGTTTGAGGAGGCGAAAGCGGACATCGTTGTCGGGCGTGCCCGGACCGGGCTTAAGGTAGTTGTTGATAATATTGAATTCGGAGCGTTGATCGCCGCCGTCGACGGTGCGGTGGCGATAATTGAAGAGCACGTTGTTCGCGAAGGTGAAGTCGCCGTACATCCCGACGCTCGGGTTGCGGCCGGTGTTGCACGCCCAGAGGTTGTGCAGAAAGGTGCTGTTGAGGCCGCCGATGGTGGAGCCGAAGGCGTGGTGGAAAATGTTCAGTGACTCCGAGGAGATGGAGTTTTGGATCGTGACGTTGACGGTGGGCAGCTTCAGCTCCTTGCCGCCTTCGGGGGGCTGATACATGTGGCGGTACATCGAGAGGTTTTCGTCGAGACTCCACGACGTCGAGACGTGATCGATCATGATGTTGCCAACGGGATTGCCGCCGAAGGAATCATCGCGGTCCGCCGGGTCGGTTTTTCCGCGACGGAACCGGAGGTGGCGGACAATGACGTCGTGCGTGTTGAGTTCGACCGTGTCGCCGGCGATGCAGACGCCGTCGCCGGGCGCGGTGTTGCCGGCGATGGTGATGTAGGGCGCGCGGATGCTGACGCGGTTTTTCAGCCGGATGATGCCGGCGACGTTGAAGACGACGATGCGTGGGCCGGCGGTCTCGCAGGCGGCGCGGAAACTGCCGGGACCGGAATCATCGAGATTCGTTACTACGATGACCTGACCGCCGCGTCCACCGAATGAATACATGCCACCGCCCCACGCTCCGGGGAATGCAGGAATTTTGGCTTGCGGGAGGTCGCTCGGTTTGGCGGCGGACGGAATGTAAGGTTTCCCTTTCGCAGCCCATTGGTCGAGAATCGGGCGTTGGGACGCGAAGAGTTCGTCGGAGCGGTGCTCCTCGACGGCGCGGCGGGCGTTGTCGGCGGCCTGAATGTCGTGGGGGACTTTGGGATAGCCTTGGGCCAAAGCGGACGACGCCCCGAGCGCCGAGAAGGCAACGGTGATGGTGAAGAGAGCGAGCGAGCGAGTTTTCATTAGAAAGAGAGGTGGAGGGGATGTAGGGAAGGCATTGGGCAGGGCCCGCAAATTTTTAGCTACCGATATCACCGATCATCGCGGATAACATCTAAGCCATCAGGTGTTTTCATCCGTGTAGATCCGAGTTATCCGTGGTCGACTGTCGGAGTCACCGTTCAATGGCGTTCCTACTGCTCGATTGGATAACGTTTCCATTCGTGTTCATCCGCGTCCATTCGTGGTTAAACTCCGGTTGCATGGATTCGGCTTAGCTCTTGGCCTTTGGCTTCGAGAGGTTTTTCTCGGCGGCTTTCATGTCGATCCCGGCGGCCGAGAGGTAGTTGTTGATCCTCCCTTTGTACTTGCCGAACCAGGCGTATTTTTCCTTGGACGTGCCGCCGTCGATCGCGTGTTCCCGCGCTTCGGTCAGCCACGCGAGGATCTGCTGCTTCTGCGCCGATGTCAGGTTCGGCAGCATCTGCTGATACACGCGAAACGTCAGCGGCAGCACGCCGTACGTCATGCCGTCTTTCACCTGATCGATTTGAGTGGGAGACAGATCAGCCGCGAGGCGGCCTAGATAGTCCGCGTGCAGTGCCTGCACCGCGGCATCCGCAGCCGTGCGCGCGGATGTGATCGCTGTCTTGGCTGCTGCCTGATCAGGGAGTTTTTTGGTTTCGGCGATTTTGCGGTCACGCTCCGACTGGATGGCGTTGAGATCGCGGTATTGGCGGGCGACCGTTTCCTCGACGCGCGCGGTCTGCGCGGGATCATTCAATTTAAGCGCCGACACAATTTTGACGGCACGCTGATGGGCGACTTCGGCGTAGCTCGCGGCGGCCGGCGTGTTGGCGGCGAGAACTGCGGAAGGCTGCGCGCCAATAAAAAAGCCAAGAGCAGAAAGGATCAGGGTCGAAATTTTCATAAGAGAACGGCGGTTTGCCAAAGACGACGCGCAAAGATTATCACGCGCCGCATTATCCGAAGATTATGAAAGAAAAAAAAGTCCGGCCCCATTTGCCGTGGGGCCGGACTTTCTGAACACCACCACAAGAACCCAAACTAACTTAACCGCGCGGCTAACTGCGTATCAGAACTGGCCGCACACCGACTGTCCACCGAACGCCAAATTGTCTGATGTCTGGAAAATGAGCACGAAGGTTCGATATATTTTTTGGAGCTGACTTACCACCTGCCCTTTACACCGACGGTCCAAGTGACGCCGAACAACCTTTTGTCGTAGGTCTGGGCATAGGTCGGGAAGAGGCCATGATCATCGCGAATCACGATTTTGCGCGATGAGTTGAACACGTCGCGACCGCTGGCGAAGACGCTGTATCTATCCGAAATCTGATAACTAACGTTAATGTCGATGCGGGTTTCGGCGGGCTCGAAGCGGCGGAGGAAATTGTCCCCGCTGCCTTTGACCAAGTCGCGATGTATTTCATTGTCGTTGCGATAGGTGCCCCGAATTTGCGCGGTGAAACGTTTGCTTGAGAACTGGACACCGGCCGCCGCAAAGCGATTGGCGGTCAGGCTGATCGTCTTAATCGTCGGGACGAACTCGTGTTCAACACCATCGGGCGAAGTGTACGTGACTGGACGCGGAGAGGAAGGGGCGGCGAGGCTCTTAAGCGTGTAGCTCGCGAAAACCTGGAAATGACGGCCCCAGCCGCCGAGGAAACCGAAATCCTGGCGGGCTTCGAACTCCCAGCCATGAGTCTTCTGGACAGTTTCGCTCACGCTGGTCGTGTCGATCTTATAGTCCTGGTAGGAACTGGGGTCGAGGCCGAGGGCGGTGACGAGAGAATCGTAGTCCGGGTTGTCAGAATACATCGAGAACGTCTGCGGCTGGTTGGTGACGGACTTGAGGTAGAAACTGACGGCGAACTTACCGCCGGAATCGGTGTAGTAAGCGGTCTGGAAATCCCAGTTATCTGAAACTGAAGGAGGCAATCCGGGGTTCGCGACTTTGATGGTGCCCAAGGTGCCGTCAGCGGGTATCGTCGTGTTTTCCGTGATGGCGAACGCGCCATTGCCGGAGAGTATACCGTTGGCGCCGTCTTCCAAGGCGGGCAGGCCAAACGAGCGGGACCAGGCAGCTTTGAGGTCGATTTTCTTCGTCAGCTCGAAGGAGGTGCTCAAGCTAAAGGAGGGTTTCCCGGTGACGCTTTCGTTCACGTGGTGATTGGCGATACGCTGGAGCATGGCTGATTCGAGGCTGCTTTTGACCAAGACGTGGTTAGGCGCCGCGATGCCCGCGGCGTTCAAGCGGGACAGGAGGGCGGCATCTTTCAGAAAGTCGCCATTATCAAATTTTACGCCGTTGGCATAGACCGAATCACGATACAGCGTGCCGTCGGGATTTTTGGCGTAGTTCCAAGTGGCGACGTTGAGAGGCCCGTTGCCTTCGCGAGATTTGCGCTCCTTGCGCAGACCGCCGACGAAGCTCAGGCGGTTACGGAAGAACCGGCCACTTAACATGGCATAGCCCGCATC
>DAITQE010000442.1:0-4093 GCA_036833235.1 Opitutus sp. | reverse complement strand
CTATTTTACGGTGCTTGGAGAACCCGCGATCAAGATGCTGCGTTATCAGCAGCAGTATTCATTTTTCGATGCTTCGAGATTAGCCACTTCCATCCGGTTCATCAACCTGAGCGAGATCGTCGTGGAGCAGGATTTGAACGCAGTCCTGGCGGAGATCACAAAAGTCGTGGAGGCGACTAACCCCAGTGTTGTTGTGGTGGATTCATTTCGCACCGTCTTGCGAAAAATATCGGTCAACAGCAGCAGCGAAATGGAATTGCAGTCGTTCATTCAGCGCCTCGCGATGCTGCTGACGAGCTTTCAGGCCACGACGTTCCTGATCGGCGAATATTCCGAGGGAGAGATGCGCGATAATCCCGTATTCACCGTCGCTGACGGTCTTTTTTGGCTCACGCAGACGGCCGAAAGGAACTCGGTGGTTAGGAAGCTGCAGATCATGAAGCTGCGCGGTCAGGCGTCAGTGCCAGGGCTGCACACGATCCGGATTGGAAACGATGGGCTGCAGGCGTTCTCGCGAACCTTGGGGCTGGTTTCGAAGCGAGGCCGGCCGCGCAGCACAAACCGTCTCTCTTTCGGAATCGCCGAGTTGGACAAACTCTTGGGCGGAGGAGTTCAGGAGGGTGACAGCATGCTGATTGCGGGCCCGTCGGGAACCGGAAAATCGGTGCTGGCGACACAATTTATCGCCGCCGGCCTGCGCAAACGCGAACCGGGAATCATCGTCATCTTTGAAGAGCGGCCCGCCGAGTATACGAAGCGCGCCGCAGGACTCGGACTCGATCTGCAGACCGCGCAAAAGTCGGGGATGCTCGAGATCCTCTACCTCCGTCCCCTCGACCTTTCGGTGGACGAAACCATGCAAGCAATTCTCGACGCGGTCACACGGACACGCGCACGACGGCTCGTGATCGATTCGCTCGTGGGTTTTGAGATGGCGCTCGCGCCGGGTTTCCGCGCCGACTATCGCGAATCGCTTTACCGAATGATCGCCGCACTGACGGGTGCCGGCGTCACGATCGTGAGCACGGTCGAAATCGAGGACACGTTCACTGCGTTTCAATTCAGCCACTACGCCATTTCGTTCCTCACCGATGACATCATCCGGCTGCGCTACGTGGAGATTGACGGACAGCTGCGAAAAATTCTCGTCGTGGTAAAGATGCGCGGCGGTAACCACAGCAAGGATATCCGCGAATACGTCATCAGTGACAAAGGGGTGGTGATCATCAGTCCTCGTCGCACCGACTATACCGCGCTTACCAGCGGTCTGCCGCAGCGAGTGGGCGAACGAAAAGAAAATGCCCCGGAGCCGAAAGACCAAACGTAGGACCACGCATGCCGACCGAATCTCTCACCGGCAGCACCGACCCCGCACCCGACCTGTGGCGCCGCGCCTCGCCCGTTATCGAACGAGCGCCCCTGCCGATGGTCGGGTTGGAAGGCACCGAACACACCGTGTGCTTCGTCAATCCGGCTTTCTGTCGCCTGCTGCAGAAGCGACGGGACGAAATCCTTGGTAAGCCCTTTGTAGAAATTATCCGCAACGGAGATGACTGTGGGCCGCTGTTGGATCGCGTTTACCAAATGACCGAAGTTGAACCAAATGGGACGGCGAATGCTCCCGCACCAACCGCCACTCGATGGTTGCATGCCATGTGGCCCGCACTGGATTCGAGTCGCCCTCCCGAAAGAGTTGTCATCCAGCTGTCAGGGTCCGCTCGTTTTCAGGAAAACGTTTCTGCCATGAACGAGGCGCTGCTCATCGGTGGGCTGCGTCAGCACGAACTCCGGGACGCGGCGGAAAAATCGAATGCCCGTTTGGAGATCGAAATCGTTGAGCGCAGGTTCGCGGAAGCTGCTTTGCTCGACGCGAACGTCGAACTCAAGGCTGCGCAAGGCAAAGCGGAGCGCGCCAATCGGGCCAAGGACGATTTCATCGCGACGCTGTCGCACGAATTACGCACGCCGCTCACCCCCGTTCTCATCACGGCCGCCGCTCTCCGGGAAGACGAGCGACTCCCGATCGATGCACGCGAGCAACTAGGGATGATGGAGCACAACATCGCGCTGGAAGGCCGACTCATCGACGATCTGCTCGACCTGACCCGGATTTCCCACGGGAAACTCAAGCTCCGCGTCCAGCCGTGCGACATGGAAGCGCTCATCGACTTTGCCATCGAAATCGTACGGGAAGAAGCCCGCGCGAAAGACATCTCCGTCGAACGCAGTATCGCCGCGCGACCTAGTGAGGTCACGGGCGATCCCACTCGTCTCCAGCAGGTGA
Source organism: Opitutus sp. (assembly GCA_036833235.1). GTDB lineage: Bacteria > Verrucomicrobiota > Verrucomicrobiia > Opitutales > Opitutaceae > Opitutus. The sequence continues at coordinate 1,809 of DAITQE010000442.1, read as the reverse complement.
TCTGGAATCTTCTGCGCAATGCCGTAAAATTTACCCCGCGAGGAGGAATCGTTTCGATCAGCACCAGGAAGCTCGCGAACACCCAAGGGGTCGCATGGCTGCGAATCGAAGTCGTCGACACCGGAATCGGGATCGAACCACAGCAACTCGAACAGATTTTTCTCCCCTTTGTTCAAGGCGGTCCCACGGAAGCCAGCCGCTCTGGTGGCCTCGGCCTGGGCCTCTCCATCGCGCGCGCCGTGGTTGACTTGCATGGCGGTCGAATCAGCGCCCATAGCACGGGACGGGGTCACGGCTCCACCTTTGTGGTCGAGCTTCCCGGTGCGATCGATTCACGTAGGGTGTCTGTCAATACGGTCATACCGCCCGGCAATCGTACACCGGCCGATGCCTCGACCAAACAGAAGGCGATGCCCTTTCGTTTGCTCGTCGTGGAAGACCACCCCTCCACCCTTCAGGCGCTCGCCAGTCTGCTCCGTCGGGACGGTCATACAGTCGTGCCCGCGACCACGGTAGCCGAGGCGCTCGGCGCGGCTGAGCTGGAGCGGTTCGATTTCGTTATTTCCGATCTGGGATTGCCTGATGGAACCGGAACCGAGCTCATGCACACGCTGCGCGAAACCTACGGTCTTCGCGGGATTGCATTGAGCGGTTATGGCATGGGAGACGACCTCAGTCGTTCGCGTGAGGCCGGCTTTATTACTCATTTGGTCAAGCCCGTTGCCATCGCTGAACTTCGACGCGTCATCGCCATGCTCAAACCAGCTCCGAAGGAAATTGCTCCAGCGCCGGCAACTGTCGTCCGGCAATTTGAATCAGATCCGAATGGTCTGGAAGGTTGATCCATGGCGGCGGAACACCCATCGCAGAATCCTTCATCGGAGCCCGCGCCGAAGAGCCAGCCCGCGCCGGTTATCGAGATGGGAGGCATCATCCAATTGACGAAGACTGCTGATTTTCGCGAAAAATCGACCGCGATCAACGAGGCGCTGCTCATATCCGGATTACACCAGCATGAACTCACGGCGGAGGCGGTGAAGCTAAACGCGCGGCTGGAAAAAGAAATCGCAGAGAGAAAACGGGCGGAAAGCGCGTTGCACGAAGCCAACGACCGGCTGGCTGAACAGGCGGCGAATTTGGAGCGACTGGTCGCAGAGCGCACCGAGAAACTGCGCGAAACCGTCGGCGAACTCGAAGGGTTTTCTTACAGCATCGCTCACGACATGCGCGCGCCGCTGCGTGGCATGCAGGGCTTTGCGCGCATTCTGCTCGATGAGCATGCCGGCCAGTTGGATTCGCATGCCCGTGGTTATCTCGAGCGCATTGCCAGCTCCGCCTCGCGAATGGATCTGCTCATTCAGGACGTGCTCAACTATACGCACGTGCTGCGTGGCGATGCACTTTTGACCGCAGTGGATTTGGACCGGCTGGTGCGCGATATCATCGCCACCTACGCGGACTGGCAGTCTCCGAAAGCCCAAATTCAGGTCGATGGCACGTTGCCGGTGGTGATCGGACACGAGGGCTTCCTGACGCTCTGCATCTCGAACCTGTTGAGCAATGCGGTGAAATTTGTCGCGCCCGGACTCACGCCCCGGGTACGGATTTGGGCGGAACGCCTGCCTCAATCGCCGGGGGAGCTTGGGCAGGCGCTCGAAGCCGTGGGGCGTGATGGACCGATAATCCGCGTGTGGTTTGAGAACAATGGCATCGGCATTGCGCCGAAGGATCGTGAGAGGGTTTTCCGAATGTTCGAACGAATCAATCCGACGGACAAATTCGAGGGAACCGGCATTGGCATGACCATCG
>DAITQE010000441.1:0-4120 GCA_036833235.1 Opitutus sp. | reverse complement strand
CCACCGTGTCCTTCACCGTCTGAAACCTTGTCCGATTCCGCATCCACTTTTCTCGGCTTGTCTGCATCGCTCTGGCAGTCACTCGGATTAACGCTGAAACTCGCCGCAATCACAACGTGCGTCCTCGGTCTGCTTGGATTGCCGCTCGCCCATTGGCTGAACACCACACGATGCCGGATCGCGCCGGTTGTAGAAACGCTCGTCACGCTGCCTGTCGTGCTCCCGCCCACTGTCATTGGATTTTACCTACTGTTGGGTTTTTCCCCCCACCATCCGCCTGGCAGTTGGTGGGCGGCGGCGTTCGGCACTCCGCTCGCATTTTCGTTTACCGGCCTCGTGATCGCCTCCATTTTTTACTCGCTACCCTTCGCCGTGCAGCCGTTTCAAGCCGCATTGCGCGGCGTGCCGCGCGAGCTCCTCGACGCCGGGTCCGCTCTCGGCGCCCAACCAGTTCGCGTTTGGCTGCGAGTGCATTTGCCGCTCGCCTCGCGTGGAATCGCCGTGGGCCTGACGCTGGGTTTTGCGCACACGCTCGGCGAGTTCGGTGTCGTGCTCATGATCGGCGGTGCGATTCCAGGTGTGACGCGTGTGGCCAGCATCGCCCTCTACGACGAGGTTCAAAAGCTCAACTACTCCTCGGCTCACGCGTTCGCTGCGATTCTTCTTGGGCTCTCCTTCGTGCTGCTCCTACTGGTAACGCTGCTCCAGCGACGGCACCCGCGGTAGCGGAAACGCCGAGGCCCATCTAAACAGCAAACGCTGTTTTCGCTGACCGGTGGTCCGACCCGTCGATTGGAATGCATGCTGCTTGGTCACGTTCGGCCGCTTGACGGCTTCGCCAAAATAACAACCTTCTCGCGTTGCATGTCCGTTCACCGCGCCAACACCGAGGCCTTTGTGCCTTTCTTTCGCCGCATTATCGCGACGTTGGGTGTTGGACTGGTGCTGCTGCTCGGTGCATCAACCGCCAGTCCTGGCTTACATCATCTCCTGCACGGCGACGGCCATCACGAGGTAGCGGGCGACAATTGCGCGGTCGTGCTTTTTGCCAGCGGAATTACCCTGGCAGCGTCTGCTGTATTCGTCTCTTCGGCACGCTTAGTCTGGTACGAGCGTGCTCCCGGGATTTTTGCGGAAATATTTATGGCCTCGCCGCGTTACCTCCGTCAGCCGGAGCGCGGTCCGCCTGCTTGCTGAGTTGATTCGTATTCACCGCGTCGTGCCGCTTGTCGGCGAACGCGTATTCTGCCGTGCCGCGCTTCCGCGCGTGCGGCTGCTCCGATCATTCAACCAGACTCAGCATGCATCCATTTTTCCGAATTTTCCTGCTTCTCCTTCTTTCCTCCACAGCCCTGCTACGCGCGCAAACCTCGCTCGCGGCGGGCGAATCTTCCGCGCCGACCGATGACACCAATCCCGTAACGCTCGAAAAGATGGTTGTCGCCGACAAACTCGACCGCGCCCGCGAGGACATCGTCCCAAGCCTCGGCGCTAGCTCTTATGAAATCACCGCCGCGCAGATCTCCCTCCTGCCTGCGGGAGCCGATGCCGCATTCAATCAAGTGCTGCTGCGCGCACCCGGCGTGGCGCAAGATTCCTTCGGTCAGGTGCATATCCGAGGCGAGCACGGGAATCTCCAGTATCGCATCAATGACGTGCTGTTACCAGAGGGCATCAGTGGCTTCGGCCAGGAACTCGACTCGCGTTTTGTGGGGAGCATGCAAGTGCTCACCGGCTCGCTGCCTGCGCAATATGGCTACCGCACCTCCGGCGTCGTCGACATCCATACGAAGAGCGGTCATATCGCGCAAGCCAGCGCGCTCTCGCTCTACGGTGGCAGTCACGATACCGTGCGGCCCAGCGCGGAGACCGGCGGCACACAGCGGAACGCCACTTATTACGTCAGCGCCAGTTACGACTCGAACACGCTCGGCATCGAGAACCCAACATCGAGCCGCGACCCGATTCACGACCGAACCCAGCAATTCAAAGGCTTCGGCTACTATTCGCTCGTACTCGATGCAACGAGTCGGCTCAACCTCATCATCAGTGGCTCAACAGCGAAATTTCAGATTCCCAACAATCCCGCTCAGGACCCAGCCTTCACTCTCGACGGGGTGAACGGCTTCGATTCTGCCGCCATCGACGAGAACCAGCGCGAGAAAAACGCCTACGCAGTGGTCGCTTATCAAAAGACCTCCGAAGTCGCCAGCGTGCAGATCGCCGCGTTTACCCGCTATAGCGCCGTGCATTTCACGCCCGATACGATTGGGGACCTCGTGTTCAACGGGGCGGCCAGTGACGTGAAGCGCGGCGTGGTTTCCAACGGCCTGGAAGTTGACGGCCGCTGGCTTGCGACGACAAATCATACCATGCGCGGTGGATTGATCCTGACCACCGATCGCGCCGCGACCGATACCACGACCGCGGTCTTCTCCGTCGACGGCGACGGTAACCAAACTTCGAGCACGCCGTTTTCTATCGCCGACGACGAGCGCAAACGCGCCTACACCTACGGCATTTACGCGCAAGACGAGTGGAAATTGAGTGACCGCCTCACCCTCAACTATGGAGTGCGCGCGGACCGCGTCGATGCGTACGCGCACGAAGGCCAGCTCAGCCCCCGTGCCAATCTCGTTTATCAATTTAACGAGGGCACGAGTCTTCACGCTGGATATGCGCGCTACTTCACACCGCCGCCACTGGAGCTCGTGCAAACCGGCGACATCTCTAAATTCTCCGGAACGACCAACGGTTCCGAAATTGAAACCAGCTCGCCCGTGCGCTCGGAACGCGCTCATTACTTTGACATCGGCGTTACGGAAAAAATCTCTCCGTCGTTTTCTGTCGCCCTCGACAGCTACTACAAGTCCGCGAAAGACCTTCTCGACGAAGGCCAGTTTGGACAGGCGCTCGTATTCTCCCCATTCAACTACCGCTCTGGCAAAGTCTACGGCCTGGAGCTGACCTCCAACTACACCGCCGGCAAGTTTTCCGCCTACGCGAACGTCGCCTTTAGCCGCGCCCTCGGCCGCGAGATCGTGAGCGGCGAATTTCAATTCGATCCCGACGAACTCGATTACATCGCCACGCATGATGTACATCTCGACCACGACCAGACCTACACCGTCTCGAGCGGCGTTTCGTACACGCGGAATGACACGCTCGTTTACGCCGACCTACTCTACGGCAGCGGACTGCGGCGGGGCTTTGCCAACACGGAACATCTGTCCGCGTACAGTCCGCTCAACCTCGGAGTCGAGCACACATTCGCGTTCACCGGACGCCGCAAGCTACGCGCGCGGATCGAATTCATGAACGTGTTCGACGCGACTTACGAATTGCGGGATGCCTCGGGCATCGGCGTAGGCGCGCCGCAATTTGGCCCGCGTCGCGCGATCTATGGCGCTTTATCGTGGACCTTATAATTAGAAAAAGGCGCCGCTCAGGTCGATCCTACGACTCCAATCCGAACACCGCGTTGACGTAATTATCCACGCTGAATGGCTGCAGGTCTTCCGCTTGCTCACCCAGCCCAAGAAAATAGATCGGGATCTTCAGCTGCCGATAAATTCCAACTATCGCGCCGCCGCGACTGGTGCCATCGAGTTTTGTCACGACGAGACCCGTCAACCCAAAGCTTTGGTGAAACACTTTCGCCTGCTCGATCGAGTTACTGCCGAGCGAGCCGTCAACCACCAGCCAGCGGTGCTGGGGCGCAGTCGGATCGTTCTTCTGTAACACGCGCCGAATCTTCGCGAGTTCCTCCATGAGGTTACCTTTAGTGTGTAATCGGCCCGCGGTATCGACGATCAGATAATCACGCCCTCGCGAATTCGCCGCCCGCCACGCGTCAAATGCCACCGCGGCCGAATCTGCTCCGGTGTGACTCGCGATGATTTCGAGATCGAGCCGCGTTGCCCATGTTTTCAGCTGTTCCACCGCGGCTGCGCGAAAGGTATCGCACGCCGCGAGCGTGACGCTTCGCCCCTCCTGCTTGAGCCGCCAACCGAGTTTCGCCGACGTCGTGGTTTTGCCCGAGCCGTTGACGCCGATCATCGCAATCACGATGGGTTTCTTTTGCGGCGAAAGTTGGGTTGTGGGCGGGGTGCCCTCATCC
>DAITQE010000440.1:0-4121 GCA_036833235.1 Opitutus sp. | reverse complement strand
CGGAGACGTGGAGCTATCTGTGGCAGCCCTGAACTCCTGCGCACGCATTTCCCGAGTCGTTAATCTGCCACACTTCCCGGATGGAGCCTCCTTCAAATCCGCCCGCTGCCTTGAGCGAGGGCACCTCGGCCGCCGAGCCCCCTGGCACGTTTCGACCTTCCACCGGGACGATGGAGGCTTGGAACGCGGCCTATGTCCGGGTGGAGGACTACCTTCGCGCGCATCGTATCCATAATCGCTTACATTCGAGCCGATTGGTTCTGCGTATTCTGGAGCGCACCGCCCGCCGACATTTGGAGAATCCGAAGCTGGATCCTACTTCCCTGGCGGCAGAGGAGACGGAGGCGATGATGGATCACTGGTTCGCTGAGATCCTCAACCGGCGAGACCAGCCGCATGAGCGCATCGCGATCGAAGGACGCGTTGCGCTGTTATTGTCCGATGGACCGCAGAAATGGCCCTACGCTTTTCTCGAAGACAAGACCACGCCCGATTTTGTGGAAGCGATGCAGGTAGGCGCGCTGACGGCGGGACCAAACATGGCGGTCTCCTCCATGGTTCCGCGGCCCATCGATCTTGGGCCGATTTCAGAGGTCGCGGGCGAGACACTGGAGAGATTCGAACGACTGCCTTTGCTGCGGACGCTGTTCTTGTGGCTGTTGTTTGCGGGCGTGCTTGCCGCGATTTTTTATGCGACCCGGTAAGCGATTCAGACAAGTCGTCGCGGTGCGTCGCGTAAAACTGGAATCACGTTGGAGCCAATTGCTGTGACACGCTCAACCATGCGAATGTCTCCGCACGAACGTATGACCGCGGCGCGCCTCAACCGGCGGCGGTTTTCGTTTTTTTCCTCGATCTTCGGGCTCACCAGCCTCGCCACCTGGTTTATGGCGGATCTGCTGTGGCGCAACGGCCTCACGGGCCTCGAGTTGATCTTGCTTATACTGTTCGTGATCCTCTTCTCGCAGATTGCGGTGGGATTTTGCACGGCCCTCGCTGGGTTCTACGTCATCAACCGCGGTGGCGATAGTCGCCGGATTACGATTACGCTGGCCCGCGGAGAGACGGTGCCGCTGGCGTCGACCGCGGTCGTGATGCCAATCTTCAACGAGGACGTCAGCCGCGTTTTTGAAGGACTGCGCGTAGTATTCAGATCCGCCCAGGAGACGAAAAAACTAGAGCACTTTGATTTTTTCATCCTCAGCGACTCCAACAAGCCGTCGCAGTGGATTGTCGAGGAACTTGCGTGGGTGGAGTTGTGCAAGCAGGTCGGCGGATTCGGAAAGATTTTTTATCGGAAGCGGGTTAATCAGATCAACAAGAAGGCAGGCAATGTAGCGGATTTCTTGCGACGTTGGGGCAGGAACTACCGCTACATGATGGTGCTCGATGCGGATTCAATCATGACTGGGCGCGCACTGGTCGAGCTCGTCGCACTGATGGAAAAGAACCCAGGCACCGGGATTATTCAAACTGCTCCACGTATCATCAACGGCGAGACACTCTTTGCGCGGCTGCAGTCGTTCGCGAATCGGGTTTACAGCCCGCTTTTCCTCGCTGGACTGAACTATTGGCAGCAGCACGAGGGAAATTACTGGGGCCACAACGCGATCATTCGGGTGCAGCCGTTCATTGAGCATTGCTCATTGCCGGATCTCCCGGGAAGCGAGCCCTTCGGCGGGAGAATTTTATCGCATGATTTCGTCGAGGCGGCGTTGATGCGGCGCGCGGGCTGGGCAGTGTGGCTCGCGCACGACATCGAGGGAAGCTACGAAGAAGGGCCGCCGACCTTGATCGAAAGTGCGAAGCGGGATCGTCGCTGGAGTCAGGGAAACATGCAGCACGCGTGGTTGTTGACGGCGCGGGGATTTCGTCCGGCGAATCGCTTTCATCTCTTCATGGGAGTGATGGCGTATCTGTCTTCGCCTTTGTGGCTCCTATTCATGCTGCTCAGCACGATCAACGTGTTCGACCTCGTCACTTCCGGCGACGCCGCTCAGGTTCGGGTCGAGGATCGTACGTCACTTCTTGGATACGAAATTCAGGTGCCGGAGGCGCTGACTCTTTTCGTCTTCACGATGCTGCTGTTGTTTCTGCCCAAGTTAGTGAGTATTTTGGTGATGCTCGGACAGCGCGAGGAGGTCGAGCGGTTTGGCGGCCGGATCCGCTTTGTCGTCAGCGCGCTCGGGGAGATCGCGGTCTCAGTGTTGCTCGCGCCCATCAACATGATGTTCAATTCCAAATTCGTCATGTTTACGCTGCTCGGTCAGGGCGTGTCGTGGGTGGAGCAGAAGCGCGGAGCGGACGAAGATGGCACCGATTGGCGCGAGGCGATCATCACGCATTGGGGACAAACGGTTTTTGGACTGGTCTGGGGCATCTCTGCTCTTGTGCTATTGCCCGAGTTCTTTTGGTGGCTGAGTCCAGTTCTTGCCGGCCTTTTGCTGTCGATTCCAATTTCGATTTTGTTGAGCAAGGGAGGATTTGGTCGCCGCGCCCGCGAGTTGGGATTGTTTCTGACCCCGGAGGAAACGCAGCCGGCTTACGAGTTGCGCCGCCTTCGTCAAAATCTGGCGGAGTGTTACCGGCACCTCCAGCCGATCGAGCCGTTGCGAGCAGATTATGGCCTGATGCAGGCGGTGCTCGATCCGTATGTGAACGCGATGCACGTGGCGTTGCTCCGTCAGCGCCGCGCAAATGAAGAAGCGCGCGAGTGGTTCGCCCAACTCCGACTGCGCTTGCTGCACGACGGTCCTGAAGGTTTCTCGACCAAGGAGAAGATGGCTCTGTTGCTGGACGCGGATTCCATGATCTGGCTCCATCGCGAATTGTGGAGCTGTCCGGCTGCCTCCCTGGCGGAGTGGTGGAAGCTGGCCATTCGCCAGTACAACGTGCTTACGACAGTTCCAACGACTGCGCTCTATCGCTGAGCGTGAGAATTCAGCTGAGAGCTGAGCGTCCAGAGCGGAGAGCCTGAAATCCTGCGGCGATTTCAGGGAGTCGTTAAAAACTTCGAGAGTTCAACCTGAGTCTTCGCGAACTCCTGCTTCAAGATGGCGATCGACCCTGCGACATCGGTCAAGCCGTGTTTGCTGGAGTGATGTTCGAGCGTTTCTGCGATTCCACGCACCGACATGGCGCCGAGATTGGAAGAACTCCCTTTAATGCTGTGGGCCGCCCGGGTGAATTTCGGGACATCTCCGGCGAGCAGGCTCTGATCGAGCTCTGCAATGCGCGCCGGCGTATCCTCCAAATAAATGGCGATGATTTCCCGCAGGAACTCGTCATTATCTCCGGGATTCAATTCGCGCAGATTCGCGATGGATTGAAGGTCAACTAACGGAAGATCTGCCATGGATTAATTTCTGCAGGTCGATGAACGGCTCGGAAAACGGATGAGCACGAAGGTTCCTTTTACGAGGACCACTCGAACGAGGTATTGCGGTCAATTTCTTCGATTGTCGTAAGGCCGAGCAGAACTTTCTTGAGTCCGTCGTACCGTAGCGGACGGAATCCCACTTTCTCGGCTGCCTTAGTAATTTCCTGGGCGCTTTTGCCCTCGGAAATAAGGCTGCGGATTTCCTCTGTAATGAGGATCAGCTCGTGAAAGGCAATGCGTCCCTTGTAGCCGGTATTCCGGCAGGCTGCACATCCGCGACCGCGATAAAACGGCACTTCTGTGATGCCTTCGTCCTGGAAATATTTCCGGAGCACGTCGTGTGGCGGATAATAGACTTCCTTGCAGTTATCGCAAATCCGCGCAGCCAGGCGCTGCGCCATCACGCCGATGATCGAGGGCGCGACCATGAAGGGCTCAACTCCAATTTCAATGAGGCGAACAATCGCTTGAGCCGCCGTATTGGTATGCAGCGTGGCGAAGACGATGTGGCCGGTGAGGGCCGCCTCAGTCGCGATTTTTGCGGTCTCGAGATCGCGGATCTCACCGATCAAAATGACGTCAGGATCTTGGCGCATCAAAGCGCGGAGAATCGTCGAGAACTTTAGGTCAATATGACTGTTAACCTGGCTCTGGGTCACGCTGCCAAGCTGGATCTCGATGGGATCCTCGATGGTCGAGATATTGATGTCCGGTGTGTTGATCTCGTGCAGGGCCGCATAAA
>DAITQE010000439.1:3264-4123 GCA_036833235.1 Opitutus sp. | reverse complement strand
GGTCTGGCCGGTCGATTGCCGCGCGGGCCTGCAGTTCGCCCGCCAGACGAGTAAGCGGCTCGCACTTCACCATGCTGGCATGCGAGCAGAGCCGGTGCGCAATGCGGTGAATCTCAACGGCATTTCCCGTGTTGACGATTTGTTGGGCCGCGGCGACGTCAGCTTCAAACGACGTGAGATAACGGTCGATCTGGGTAGCCACGCCTTCCGGCGTGCTGTCGCCGAGGAACCGCAGCAATTGAAGATCGATTTCCGATTGCGCGCTGGCCGACGCCGATGCCGCGGGTTCTGGAACCGCCACCGACGCTGCGGCGCGTAGCGGCCCTTGCAAGTCAGCGAGAGCCGCGGAGATTTTCTCCGGTGTGAACGGTTTGGCGATGAACGCGTCCATGCCCGCCGCGATGCAAGCTTCGCGGTTGAAATCCCCGGAATACGCGGTCGTCGCGATGATGATGGTTCGGCGATTCGCCGGCTCGATGGCGCGAAAGCGCGATACGACTTCGGTTCCGATCATGCCTGGTAGATTCCAGTCCATGAACGCGACGTCGTAGCTGCCATGTTGGAGTTTTTCGAGTGCGGTTATGCCGTCGGAGGCGACCTCTGACGTGATGCCAAGTTTTCGCAGCACGGCTTGCATCGCCATCGCGTTGTAATCGATGTCTTCGACGATCAACGCGTGGAGAGGAGTCACAGCTGGCTGCGTTTTCTCCGGGCTCCGCACAGAGTCCGCGGCCGCCTCCAGCGGAAGCTCGACCCAGAAACACGCGCCATCGCCGGGCTGCGAAATGACTCCCACGGCGCCGTCCATTTTGGTGGCGAGCAGCCGGCACACCGCGAGGCCGAGTCCAGAGCCCCGGAT
>DAITQE010000439.1:0-3254 GCA_036833235.1 Opitutus sp. | reverse complement strand
AGTTCAAGCCGCGTGAATTTCGTGAACAGCGTTGACGCTTCCTGTTCGGACAAGCCGGGCCCGCGGTCACGCACGGAGAGCCGAACAACGTCGTCGTCTCCCAGCTCCGCACGGAGCGTGATCGGTTTCCCTGCGCTGAATTTCACCGCGTTGGAAAGGTAGTTGAGCACGATCTGTTGAATTCGGGCGGAATCTCCGACGAGCCGCGCCGGCAGATTATCAGCCACTTCGATTTCGATGTGCGCGCCCGTTTTTCGCACGTCTTCCGCGACCATCGCAGCACATTGATCGAGCGCGGTGCGCAGATCGAACGGCGCCAGATGCAACTCGATCTTGCCCGCTTCGATTTTTGAGAAATCAAGCACGTCGTCAACAAGTGTGGTCAGCAGCGTTGCGCAACTGTGGATCGATTGGGTCAACTGGCGCTGGCGTTCGTCCAGAGCTGTTTCTTCCATCGCCAGCGAGAGGCCGACGATTCCGGAAATCGGATTGCGAATCTCGTGGCTCATGTTCGCGAGGAACTCGGACTTAGCCGCGTTGGCTTTCTCCAGTTGCTCGGTCTTTTTGAGCACGAGTGCTTCGAGGTGCAGATTTTTGCGTCGCAAGTATCCGGAGCGCCAGTGAACGATGCCGAAGCAACTGGCGAGCACGCAAACCGTCCACAAAGCGTACGCGATTTTCGTTCGGTACCACGGCGGCAGGACGGTGAATTTCCACGTCGTCGGAGCGCTCGTCAGACCGACGTCGTTGATGACGCGAACGGCAAACTCGTACCGTTCGTCGCGCAGCCCAGCGAGCGTCAGGTGATTGTTGTCAACCGGTGCGGACCAACCTTCGGCGTCGGACAATTTCGTTTGAAATCGGACGGATTCGCGCCGTCCGAATTCCGCCGCGGAGAAATCGAAAACGGCCGAATTTTGATGATAACTCAGCTGTGCTCCGTTGGTGATGCTGGCTTGAATCAGCGGCGCGCGCGGCGCTCGCGTCGGCTTCAACTGGGACGGGGTTAACCGCAACAGACCCTCGGTTCCGCCGCACCACACTTCGCCGTCCCGATCGACAAAAAGTCGAGTGACGGTGCCGATGTCACGAAGTCCTTCGATCGCGAATGTTTCCCAGACTGCCCCGTTTGCTTCCGTGCAAGACAGGCGACCAACGATCGGCGTTCTGCTTTCTGTCGTGAATGGGCTGTTGAAGGCGATCCAGACGCGTTGGTCCGCATCGCTATTCGAAATCGTGATCGCGGAGGTGCCAGGCATTGGGGGCGCCGGAAGCGCGGTTCCATTTGCCAGCGCATAGAGGTTAACGCCGGCGTTTGTAAACGTCGCCATGGCATTGCCAACGCGGGCGACCAGTGCGCGGCCAGCCCGAGCTTTGCCCGCTGGAGTGAACGGTTCGATCGGTCCGCCGCCGTCTTGCCGAATGCGATACAGACCACGCGAAAATGTCCCAACCCAGATCCGATCCGCTGAATCTTCCGCAAGGCTCACCGCGATATCGGGCAGATGCGCGAGTGTTACAGATTCGGGCTTGTCGCGGTTCCCGGGCGTCAGCCGAACCAAGTCGAGGTTGTCCGCCAAATAATAGGTGCCTGGTTGCTGCGTAGATCGGCAGGCCAGAAGGACGTCGACCTTTGTCGAGAAAACGGTCGACGCTTGGCCGTTCGCCATGTGGTAGGCTCCTCGATAACCAGCCGCCAGGATGCCGTCCGAGGTGCTGACAAGATCCAAGTAACGCAGCGGCAACTTGGGCAACGGCTCAAAACGCGCCGACGAATCCGAGCCAAGTGGCAAACCGAAGACTCCCTCGTCGGTGGCCACGAGCAGCCGTGATGCGTCCTGCGCGATCGCGTGGCAGGGGTTGCCGCTCAGCCCTTCGCGCGCATCGAACAATGCCGCGCTGCCGTCGAGCAGCACTCGAGTGACGCCGAGTCCCGACGTAATCCAGACGGCGCCATCTCGCGCTGCAAACATCGAGTAAACGCCACGCGAGGGGAGGCCGTTTCGTTCCGTGAGGATTTGCTTCAACTGCCCGGACGGACTGATCACGACCAACCCGCCGAGCGTGCCCACACCGATGTCGCCATTCGCCAGACGTGATGCGCACGTGAGATTGTTCTTTTCGATAAACGCAGACGCTTCAGGAGCAAACGGGACGAGGTGCCCGGACGAGAGCCTTGCCATCCCGCGGGTGGTCGCAAAAATCCAGCCCTCGGGCGTTTCCTCCATCCATGAGATCCCGGCCTTGTTCACTTCGGCCGGCGTTAGAAACGTCCGCAGCCCGTCAGCTTCCACGCGCCACATTCCATCGAGAGGATGTTCAACGAAAATACGACCACCCGCTTTCATTGCTGCCAGCCGCCGCGCTCCCGGCCGCCGGTCAATTCGGAAGCTTTCGCCATTCCACACCAGCACCGAATCTGATGTGACAAACACCGCGCCGGTGCCGTGGGAAAATACATGCCAGACATCGCCGAGGGTCGTGCCTGCGGGCAGCAGCGTGGCCAACGATTGATACGGGCCTAAATCTCCTGTCGGGGTGCGGTCGAAATAGCCAATCTCGTTCATGGCTCCGACCCACAACCGCCCTTGGGCTCCGATTGCCATGGCGCGAACGGCGTAGCTATCGGGGATTTTGTGCGGCCGCCAGATCTCGCCATCGAAGGTCAGCACATTGTCCGATCCCACATAGATAATGCCCCGCTCGTCGGCGATGACTGACCAGCAAATCTGCGTCGCCCCAATATCGCGCGAGGCAAAGGAGCAAATCACTGGTCGTCCGTTCTGGCCGAAAACAAATGCCGGACAAGCGAACAGCGCGAGTACGCACGAGCGCAGCAGAAGGCGCGGGAGTGAAGCTTTTCTGTTTAAGTGCACCAATAAAGCGATCGATCAAACGTGAAGCAGAAGACCTCGACTACGTGAAAAGACGTAGAGCAGTACGTAAATGTACGCGATTTGCCGACTGGGAAAAAACGTGGAGGAAGCGGAGTGGTGTGGCGTCATGAAAGCAACCATTCGTCTAACTATTGGGCTTCTCTCAAGCCTCCTGCTCTCAGCAGGTTTTTCCCGGGCGGCCATACGGCTCGACCCGCTTAGTCATCAATTGGGCAGCGCGGATACTACTTGTTCGGACGATGATCCATCCGGACCGTGTTCGCTGCCGTCCCAGTATGTGACACACATGAACGATGGGACCGAACTGCCGAACGTGAACCGGCCCGATTGAGCCAACCGGCTGATCTTCGTGGCGGG
>DAITQE010000438.1:0-4133 GCA_036833235.1 Opitutus sp. | reverse complement strand
CTCCCCGGACCCATGCGAACCAAGCCGAAGCAAGCTTCGGGGTATCGGACTCAGAGCGAATGAACATGCGGGGTGAGGGCACCCCGCCCACAAAGGTCGGACTTGCCGACCATCGTGGGTTGCACGCTCGCCGCGCAACGGATTGTTGGTTGCCTCGATGTTCCCCAGCGGGGAAACCGTTGCGCAGCGAGCGCGCAACCTACACGAAACAGGAGGGCGCAACCCACCGTCTGACCCATCCCAGACTAAAGTTTTTCGTCCGCGATCATCCCGTCCCGCTTGGTCTCGGGCAGACCGCCACTGTTGTGAACAGCGAGGCCGTTCACGTTCTTGAGCACGAGCGTCGGCACGGCGTCAGCGTGCGGAAATTTCACCGCGTCAAACGTCACGCCAGCCACGTCATTGAGAATGACCGTTGGCCGCAAATCGTCCTGCGCCACACGGAACTCGACGCGGCTTACGTCGAGATTCTTCACATGCCGCGCAAACAGTCCCCACGACGGCATCGTACCAAGAAGGTGCGGCTCGGGATAGCGTCCCCTCTCGAAATCCGGCACTTCACGCGCGGCCTGCTCTTTGGTGCCGCCGCCTACGTAATCGATAAAAATGTTGCTCAGCGAAAGATCCTCGATCGGGTGCCCGGGTTCACCCACGAGCAGGATGCCGCTTTCGGCTGCGACATTATGCGCGACGACGTTGTCGATCTTGATGCGGCGCGCGGTTCCGATCGCAATCGGCTGGGGTCCGCGAAGGCGCGCCCCGAGCCGGATGTAAATCGGTGCATTGAAGATGTCGCGCATCGTGAGGTTTGAAATCGTGATGTCCTCCATCAACCCGCCATCCACTTCCTCGAGGGCGAGACCGCGACAGTATTCAAAAACGCAATTCGAGATCGTGATGTTGCGGAAGCCGCCGTTCGCCTCCGTGCCCAGCTTGATGCGGCCCGTGCCGCCGTCGTTGTGGCTCACCTTCCGCTGGCGCGTGCCATCGAGCAGCGTGCCTTCGTCGTAGCCGCTGACCTGGCAATTCGTGATGGTGACGTTTTCCGTCCCACGCACATAGCCGAGCCCGAATGACGCCTTGGGACAGATCCCGTCGTCATACGGTGAGTTGATGGTGCAGTTCGACACTCGAACGTTCTGGCAGCAGTCGAAGTCGATGCCATCGCGATTGGTGTCGATCTTCAGATTATCACACGTCCAGTTGTCGACGCCTGAGGCGAGAATCGCAAAATGTCCGCCGTGGGAAATCGTAAAATCGCGGAAGATGACATTGCGGCAGTTCTTCAAGGCGATGCTCTTGTTGCCAACACCGGCCGGCAGCGTGTCATGCCCGGGATAATTGAACGGACCTGACTTGATCGCAGCAATCGCGTCGCGAGCCGCGGACGGAAGTGAAACGTCTGGACGCTGACCGTCGGCCAGCGCGCGTTCCGCGGGCAGCAGATCACGGCGCCCGGAGCCGCGACTCAAGCCACGTCCATAAATTTTGCCGGGACCGGTAATCGAAATATTTTCCAGACCCTCGCCCCAAATCAGGCTGTTGTGCCAGTGAGAATGGCCGAAGTCCTCGTATTGATCCGTGACGGGATTCGGTTCGGGCGGATCGTAGCCCGTGGAAAGATCGGTAGCTGGCTCCGCCGCGACGATGGTGGAACCTGCGTCGAGATAAAGTGCCACGTTACTTTTCAAGTGAATGGAAAAGCTGAGGTAATTACCCCCGGGAAAATGCACCGTGCCGCCGCCCGCCGCCGACGCGGCGTCGATAGCGGCATTGATCGCCGGTGTGTCGAGCGCCGCGCCGTCGCCTTTAGCGCCATAAGCGCGCACGTCGAACACCCGCGCGGGAGTCTGACCGATTGCTGCGCTAGTGAGAAATACGAGACAGAGAAATCGAATTAAATGACGCATGGGATGAAGGGCTGTTGAAGGGGTTATTGACTCGGCCAAACTCGGATCATCGCCGCACCATGGCGCGGGAGGTCAACACTGAAACCGTCGGCTTTCGTTCCAATTTCCTTCTGCCGCCAAAGATCGCGAACGCGTTGCGAGCCGGTCAGTCCGAGTTGCGCCCACGTGATCGCGACGGTGTCCGGCGTGCGTGAAAGATTGAAAAGTCCAATGGCGCGCGAGCCGTCCTCCATTTGCTTCGCCCAAACCTGACGCCGTCCGTCCGCGACGATTTGAGCGGCCTGCTCACCGCGCGGATCCTGGTTCACCTCGATCACTTCGTCATTGGTGAGAAGATTCAGCGTGAAATCATCGAGCCGCTCGAGATCGCAGCCGATCAGCAAGGGCGCGCAGAGCAGGCTCCAGAGCGTAATATGCGTGTATTGCTCGCTCGGCGTAAGCCGCGAGGGATGCAGATGCGGACCCCAGCCAACCTGGCCGACGACGAGCATATCGGGATCGTTCCAATGGCCCGGTCCGGAAAATGGCCGCCATTTCTCCTGGGAAAAACCGATGCGAAGCACGCTGCCCCAATAATCGCGAATGTCTCCGGTGGTGCGCCACGAATTGGCGAGGTGCGAAAGCTCGCCGATGAACTTGAACGGAGTTGCATTCGAAAGGCTGTAAACAATGTCGCGGCCCGAAATCCGTAACGCGCTCAACATCTCCGCGGTTTCGGGAACCTCGTTCGGATGCCAGTCGTATTTCAGATAATCAATTTCCCACCCGGCCCACTGCTTCGCGTCACTGGCAGCGAAGGAGTATTGGCCGATCGCCCATGGGAAAATTTTGCGGTTCACCGTTTTCGGGCCAGTCGGCTTCGTCCACTCGCCCGCCGGATTCTGGGCGCTGCCACCAGCGTACATTGCGTACGACGTAACCCAGGGGGTCGAATAGATGCCGAGTTTCAAGCCGAGACCGTGCACCTCGTCAGCGAGCCGCTTCATGTCGGGAAACTTTTCGTTTGGCTGTAGCGCGTGACGCGGACCGCTGCGACGCCCCTGCCATGAATCGTCAATATTAATGTAGGACCAGCCATGATTCACGAGACCGCTCGCGGCCATCGCGCGTGCCGAGCGGAGAATTTTGTCCTGATCCACCGCTACGGCCCAGCAGTTCCAACTGTTCCAGCCAAGTGCCGGTGTCAGCGCGATCCGCTCACCGATCTCAATGCGAAGGCTCTGTTCGGCCACGCCCAGGGCATTGGTTGCGCGCAGCGTGACAACGTGCGTGCCCGGTGCAGCAACGGTGCCGGTAATCCGTCCTGTGTCAGCACTGAGCGTGAGCCCCGATGGCAGCCCTTCAGCGGAAAACGTCATCGGCCGGTCACCGGACGCGGCGACGGTGAACAAAAAGGGATGGCCGGGGCGCGCTCCGAAAACACGCGCGCTGTTGATGCGCGGCGTCGGAGCGGATTTCGGCGTGAGAATATAGGGCTGCTCCGGATACGGGATAAAGGGAACCGATTTAGGCGCCGCGCCTTCGAACTCGAATTTGGCGTCGGCCCAGTCGGCGTGCGCCTGGGAGAGTGCGCGCCCCGTATCGAGCGTGAGCAGCCGCAACTCTTTCTTTCCACGCAGATCCACATCGACGGTCACCGCCGGCTGACCTTTGCGCATTGCGGCGCTGCGCCAGAGCGTCTGACCGTCGGCTTGCGCTTCGAAGATCACGCCATCGTCGGTCGTCGTCGCGTCATCCACGCCCGCCAGCGCGGTGAAATGCGTGGCTCCGTTGATCGCTACAAAAATCGTTGTCTCCGTCTGCGTGCCGAGGCCGTGCTCGTACGTTTTGCCGCCGATCCGGAGCGGCTGGCTGGCCGTGCTTTTGTCGGCCACCGGTCGCGCGAATTCGAAATCGGCGTCGCGGCCGTTGATCACGGCGCCAAGCGCGACGCTGTCGGGCGTCGCCGACAAACGGAACATTGCGCAGAGAAACAACAGCAAGCCGGTGAGTTTTGGCATCGAGATCGGGTTTTGAAAAAACAAGAAACGTTGACGGGCAGACGAAGCGGGGCGGCAGCGGGTCGACCGACTTCAGGCGGCTATGCGAGCGACGTAAAGGCCAAGTTCGCACGAATTGTACTTACATGGTTAACTTTACCGCAGAGACGTTCCAAAAAAGCGGCTGCGCTCCCGCGGTGGCTGCGTTCAGAGATAGCCCGCCGCGGGAGCGGCGGGACAAATT
>DAITQE010000437.1:2224-4141 GCA_036833235.1 Opitutus sp. | reverse complement strand
GCGATGGAGACTCCCGACACAACGTTTGAAATTTTGTGCCTTTTTGCGGCCAACCCGGCATGGGAAAATTTTGATCATTGGCGAGCGGACTGAGGTGGCAAAATGAGTTTCAGGAGCGCAGAAGGCCACGGATAACTCCCGGGCTTTAGCGTGACGAGGAGTTCGGGTGAAGTGTCGGGGGAGACCGTTACGACGCCTTGGGCCCACTCATGCATTACGCGAAAGCTGTGCCAGGAAAAAGCGTCGCCAATCGCTGCGGCCGTCGCGCCGCCCTCAACAATGAGGTGGCGAATCGAGTGGTCCGCGACGGCAATATGCGCGGCCCCGGCGAGGTTGTTGCGAATGGCTTCCGCGACCTTGGGATCAGGATCGATCCGGACTGGGGATTGGATGGACGCGCGGACGCAACCGCGAAGCGCCTGGATGAGTTCTGCCATTGAACCAGTTGAAAGAGGTGCGGTCGACGCGGGCAACTCAACGATATCCAATCCACGACTACGAAGGTCACGGAGGATCTCTCGTTGAGTGGGAGCCGTGGTTCCGGAGACCAGCAGAAATGGCACGGCGGCCAGGGCTTCATCCGTCGAATGGTGAGGTACCGGAACGGCGGTGGTGCTGAGCAACGCATCAAAAAAGAACGCTGAGCCGGCGGCCAGAGTGTCGCCGGGCAGTTGTTTCGCCCAGCGCGAGTAATCACGTGCGGTGCTGACGTCACCAATGATTAATCCACGGGAGGGAAGTGGAGCCGACGGCGGAAGCGGGTGGGCGGTGAAGCCTTCGATCTTTCCGATCAGTTCGGTCACCAGTGAACTGCGGACGGGATGATGCGGATCCAGTCTGAAGGCAGTCAGGTCCAGGGGAACGTCGTCGATGAAGTAGCGACCGCCTCGAACCACCCGGCCGAGGTCAGGGTTTGCCGGAACCACCGCAATCCGCGGCGCGCCCGTGTGACGGGCGAGGATGAGTAATTCGGCGGCAATCGGGCCGCGAAGAACGGAGTCGATTTTCTTGAATATCCGACCGGGGCGCTCGCGAATACTGTGGTGTTGCAGCCAGCGGTCGAGTGACTGTGCGGCGTTGGCGGGAGACAACAGGCGAGTTTCGGTATCGACGACGAGCACCTCAGCGTCATTGGGCACCGCGCCTGGAGCCAGCGCGACCGCAGTGCGAAATCCGTGGCGATGAGCAATTCCGGCGATCTCGCACGCACCGGTCAGGTCGTCGGCGAAGACGGTCGTGACGACGGGCAACATTTTAAGACAGGCCGAGGGCCGCGAGTTCATGGTGCACGACGGAGCGTTCCGCCAGGGAAAGCGTCTGGATGGGAGGAAGGACGATCGGGGTGCAAAGTCCGAGATGCTCGAGGCCCGCTTTGAGGGCGGCCAGCGACTGAGCGAGCGAGCGCTGGCCCTGAAAAACTCGAGCGACGGCATCAACGCGCTCCTGCAACGCCTCAACGCGTGACCAGTCGCCGGCGCGTGCGGATGAATAAAGTTCGCTCCACAGAGCGGGCGCGAGATTCCCGGAGCTCGGCACCAGCCCGTGAAAGCCGAGGCGAAGAGCGCGAGCAGAGAGCGCGGCGACTCCCATGAACAATGAAAAATCGGTGCGCGAGGCAAAGCGGCGCGCGAGTTCCTCCGGCCGGCCCGCGACGTTTTCAGAATCTTTGAAGCCGACGACGCGCGGCAGCAGGCTGAGTCGCTCGGCGATATCCGGCGGAATGGACATGTGCGTAGTTTGCGGGATGTTATAAATCAGCACCGGACCGGCGATCTCGCGGACGAGGAGCTCGAAATACGCCTGCATTTCCGCGGCATTGAGCGTGTAGAAACCCGGCAGGTGCGCGACCACGGCGCTCACACCAACGCGATGAAAACTCAGAGCGTTCCTCACCGAATCGGCGAGGCAGTTGTCACC
>DAITQE010000437.1:1461-2214 GCA_036833235.1 Opitutus sp. | reverse complement strand
CACCAATCCCCGCATACACGGGAACGCGATCGCCAGCCGTGCGCACGGCGACGGTGACGAGTCGATCGCGCTGGGCGACGGGGATGGATGCGGTTTCGCCGGTGGTGCCGAGAACGAAGATGCCGATGCCATGTTTGGCCAGACGATCGACCATGCGTTCCGCGGCGGGTTCATCGATGGTGCCATCGAGCTGAAAAGGAGTGCTCATCGGGACGACGACACCGTGGTGGAGAGGAGGAGGAGCCATGTTCTCAGAGAGCTTGTTGGTAAATTTGCTCCGCGTCGGCCTGGGTGATCGGCCTTGGATTATTCCGGAGCAGACGGGTGACGCGAAGAGCCGCAGTGGCGAGAGCGGGAATGTCGCTGATCGTGACGCCCACGGCGGCGAGGCCGGACGGGAGACCACAATCGCGAGTCAGGGCATCCAGTCGGGCCAGGCCCAGCTCAGCGGTGGCGTAGTCGTCGGCGCCAGACGGTGCGCCGAGCGCGCGGGCGATCGCGGCGTAGCGGTCGGGCGCGGACGGAAGGTTGAACCGCAAAACATGAGTGAGCAGGAGCGCGTTGCTCAGCCCGTGCGCGAGGCGGAACTCACTGCCAAGTGGATACGCGAGCGCATGGACCGCGGCGGTATTCACGGGTCCGAGACAGAGTCCGCCGTAGAAACTGCCCAGCGCCACGGCGCTCCGAGCGGCGAGATCGCGACCATCACGCACAGCGCGCACGAGGTGAGACGAAATCAGTCGGATCCCTTCC
>DAITQE010000437.1:0-1451 GCA_036833235.1 Opitutus sp. | reverse complement strand
CAAACGGATCGATCATCGGATGCGCCGCGAGATTGGCGTACGCTTCGATGCAATGGACCAAGGCATCAATCCCGGTTGCCGCGGTCGTTGCGGGAGGAAGCGTGAGCGCAAGCGTGGGATCCACGATGGCGATGTCGGGAACAAGATGAGGACTGATCACCGCTTTTTTCAGGCGGTCCGCATCGTCGAAGAGAACGGCGTTCGGGGAAACTTCACTGCCGGCGCCGGCAGTGGTTGGAACGCAAACCAAGCGGGCGCGACGCGCGGGGAGAAGTCCCTGTCCAAAAAATGAACGCACGGAGTCATCATGGCCGTGAAGCGCGGCCAATAATTTTGCGACGTCGAGCACACTGCCACCGCCGATGCCAATGACGGCGTCGATTGAAAGGTGACGGGTCGTGGCCCGGAGTCCCTCGAAGCTGGTGACGTCGGGCTCGGGCGGAACGCCGGAAAGAATGGTGACGTTATGCGATTCTGCCAGGAGGCTGTTCAGCGTGGGTTCGATGGCAGATCGGACGGAACCCGAGTGGATCACGAGAAGATCGCGGCTGCCGAACTCGCGCAGCACGCGCATACAGCTGTCCAGCGCACCGACGCCGAAGTGCGTGCGGCCGGGTTGGAGAAACTCCAGGTAAGGAGGGGTTGAAAGCGAACGCATACGCGGGGTTAATATTCTGGACGGCCTCCAACGCCGCGCCGACGAAAGGTGAGTTGGTCGACGTTTTCGGGACGGAATCCGCCGAATAGCAGGCTCCCGAGATAGCCGCTGATGAAGAGCACGAGATGGCTGCCGACGCCGATGAGAATCGGGTTGAGCTCGAAATTGAATGGCAGGTCCAGCACGCGCGCCTTCGGTTGGGTCAGGACGGCCCAGGCGGTGAAGAGCAGGCAAACGACGATACCGATATTGCAGCCGGTGCGCGTCGCGCGGCGCGTGAGAAATCCCAGCGAGAACAGTCCGAGGGTTCCGCCGGAAAGAATTGCGGCGATCGTGACGCCACGTTCCATGACGGAGGCCAGACCAGCGGCTGGAACGAGCAGCAACGCGATGCCGGTCATGATCGCGCCGGCGAGGGCAACCATGCAGCGACCAAACATGAGTTTGGCGCGATCGGTGGTAGCGGGGCGAAAATGCTCAAGATAATCTTTTGTCACCACGGTTGCGATACTGTTGAGATCGCCACTGATGGATGACATCGACGCTGACAGCACCGCAGCCAGGAACAGTCCGACCAAACCGGACGGCATGTGATGCGAAATGAAATAAGGGACGATATTGTCGGCCAGTGCCGGGGGCGGGTCGCCGCTGAGTTTATAGTACCCAAACAAGCACGCACCGATGAACATGAACGCCGAGTAGATGGGCACGCACAGCAGCGCATTCCACAAGGCGCCGCGGCTTGCTTCCCGGTCGCTTCGCGCGATGAGGTAACGTTGCACCATGTGTTGGT
>DAITQE010000436.1:3137-4141 GCA_036833235.1 Opitutus sp. | reverse complement strand
CTTCGAGCACGGGCCAGGTGACCCTGTTTCGACGCGGCGTGATGCTTCCGCTGACGGAAAAACGGCGCTGAATGTTGCGAGCGCATCTGGGTTTTGCGGCATGAAGAGGACGCCCATGTCGCGTGGTACACGCGTCCCGCCTGTTGGAAAAAATAGCGGGGATGCCATCATCGCGCGGGTCTTTCGTTTTGATGCGCAATCCGGTACGTGGTAGGCCGCGAGCTTGCTCGCGCTCCAATCGCGCCAGCACGCTGGCAGCCTACAAGATGCGATTCCAAAACGAAAGACCGTGCCCCCCTCGCCTCCACCCCGCACTTTGAGGTTGCGCCGAGCGGCTCCCAGCCTTTGCTCTGACCCCTCATCCATTTACCACCATGCAAGAACTCGTTACTTTAGAGTGCACAGAAGCCAAGAAAGAGGGCAAACCCGTCTCCCGTTACCTCACGTTCCGGAACAAGAAAACCGTTACCGAGCGCATCGAGAAGAAGAAGTACAACCCGCATCTAAAGCGGCACACGTTGCACAAAGAGATCAAGTAAACCGCGCGTCCAGCGCTGGTAAAAAGCAAAGCCGGGCATATCGCCCGGCTTTTTTGCTTTATCGCTTATCTGCAGCTGGCTTTGAAACAACTGATCTCTCAGCCGCTTCGTTTGTCCGGCGGTACAACTGGAGAACTCGGGGCCGCAGGCGTCGTCTGAGGAGGCACCGGATGTTGTCGTCGCGCCGCCCGCCAGCCTTCTCGATGTTTTCGAATCCAATCCAAGAGTGCTCGCTCGAAACCAATATCGTAACCCAACCGTTCTGACTCCAGCCACTTATGTTTCAGGATTTCCTCCCGCTCGGCCAGGAATTCCTGATAAAGGCTGGATTGTTTTACAAAATCTCGGCTGGTCGCTGGCTCTGGTACGGAGGAAGTCATTCGGCAGATCTGCGCGGACGGAAATGAGACGGACGGAAATGAGAGCGAGGTGGCCACGGCTGTCAATGCCTGCAATCTTGTTAAC
>DAITQE010000436.1:527-3127 GCA_036833235.1 Opitutus sp. | reverse complement strand
CTATCAGACTCGTGGCAAGCCGGGTTGCGCGAGCCGGGTCAACAGGGCTTGGGCAATATCGCGAAACGTTGCTCCAGCGGGACTCTCCGGCTCGGTCACGACGATGGGAATTCCATGATCGCCGCCTTCGCGAATCTTGGAAATGAGGGGCACTTGGCCGAGCATCGTCGTTCCTAGTCTTTCCGCCGTAATGATACCGCCGCCACTGCCGAAGAGTTCGTGCTTCTGACCGGCTGGATCGAGGAAATAGCTCATGTTCTCGGCGACGCCAAGGAGCGGTACGTTGACTTTTTGAAACATCAGGCCGCCCTTCCGGGCGACGTTCGTCGCAGCGAGCTGAGGCGTGGTTACGATGATCGCGCCGTCGAGCGGCAACGTTTGTACCAAGGAGAGCTGCGCGTCGCCTGTGCCGGGCGGAAGATCCACGAGTAACACGTCCAATTCGCCCCATTTCACGTTTTGGACGAATTGTTGAATCGTTTTCATGATCATGGGACCGCGCCAGACCACCGGAGTGTTTTCGTCCACGAGAAACCCCATGCTCATCACTTTGACACCATGGCGTTCCATCGGAATGAGCATGGCTTCCGCTCCGTCGCCTTCGACTTCAGGGCGTCCGTCCAGCCCCATCATCAATGGAACGCTTGGCCCGTAAATATCGCAATCCATCAGGCCAATGCGGCCGGATCGTCCGTTACGCTCCTGGATTTGGGCGAGCGCGCAGGCGAGGTTGACCGCAAATGTGCTCTTGCCGACACCTCCTTTGCCGGACGCGATCGCGACTGAATGTTTGATCGTGCGAGCGGCACCCGCGCCGCCCACGATATGACCGCTGGCGCCGACGGAGGGCGTTTTTGCGGCCGACACCGCGATATCAATGATCGTGTCCCGCACGCCCGGTAATGCTCGCAGGCAATGATCGACTTCTTTTTTTAAATGCAGCGGAACCTTCGGGTCACTTGTGGTGATCGCAAGTGATACCTTGGCTGTTCCATCTACGAATGCGGCGCTGCGCACGAGTCCGAACGATACGATATCGCGGCTGAAACCGGGATACTTTACTTGTTTAAGATGCTCTTTGATTTCGTCGGATGTCACAGTTAAAAAAAACAGGCGCTTGGGAAATAAAGTTGTTATGCGCGGACGGCCTGTAAATAGAAATGCCCCGGCGACGCCCACCTTTAATCTGAAGTTTCTCGTCATGCAAAAAATTCTCCGACTCTCCATCATCCTCGTCATCGCGCTCGTTTCGGCCGGAGCCGAAGCGGCTCAGGGCACCCGCGGTATCGGCGAAGTCGTGGTTAAAGCTGAGCGAAACACGATCCCCGTTCGGGTTTCTGCGAATACACTGGAGCTCAACGCTCTCGCGTTGCAGGCATTCGGGGCCCATGGCCGCTATCGGCTCACAGCGAGCGGTTACGCCTACGACATCAAGTTCACGTTGATGACGCAAACGCAGGTGCGGGTCGACATCACGAAGGGGGCCACGGGCGCGCCGTTTGGGTCTGAAGTCGTTACCGGTTCCAATGCCCGCAACGCTCTGTTACGCGCTGCTGATGCCGCCGTGGTCAAAACGAACGGTTTGGGCCTGAAAGGTTTTTTTACGGCGCAACTTGCGTTCATTGGCGAGCGGACCGGAAAAAAGGAAGTGTACACGGCCGATTTGTTTTTTGGCGGTGCGAGGAAAATCACGAGCGACAATGCGTTGGCGCTGATGCCACGCTGGTCGCCCGACGGAAGACGGTTGCTCTACACCAGTTTTTTCAAATCGGGGTTTCCGGACATTTTTCAGATCGACCTCGGTACGATGCAGCGCACGACGTTCGTGAGTTTTAGAGGCACAAACAGTGGTGCGCGTTTCAGCCCGACGGGCCAGCAGGTCGCAATGGTGCTGAGCGGAGAAGGCCGGCCCGAGATCTACGTCAGCAACGCCCAAGGTCGGCAGGTTGCGCGTAAAACGCGCTCCGATTTCGTGAAGTCGTCGCCCTGTTTCTCTCCCGACGGCTCACGGATCGTTTTCGCCATGCAGCCAGGCCCGCAACTCTACGTTATGTCAGCGAGCGGTGGAGCGCCGTCACGCGTGTCATCCGGCATCAGCGGCTATTGCGCAGAGCCGGATTGGAACCGCGACGACCCCAACAAAATCGCTTTCACGATGAAAGTTGGTTCCAAGTACCAGATTGGCGTGCTCGACCTCTCGACGCACACCGGCGCTCAAGCTTCGAAAGCGAGTTTTGACGGCATTGAGCCATGCTGGCTCGCGGACGGCCGTCACCTTGTTTACACAGCGCGTGATCGCAACACGAGTGTTATTTGTATTCTGGATACGGTGACAGGTAATAGCGTTCGGGTAAGTCCCATCGCCTTCGGATCCGTGATGCAGGCCAACGTCTGGACGCCATAAAGCCGCACGAATCTCGTACGGCTTTTTTGATTGATTGTGGCCAACCCCGTTGAGGCTGGCAGCGACCGGCCGAAGTCGCGACCCCGGCTACAACACGCAGATTACGTTTACTTCGCGGCGGCGAAATTCGCTTCGGCTGCGTCCCAGTCCACGATATTCCAAAACGCAGCGATATAGTCGGGGCGACGATTTTCTG
>DAITQE010000436.1:0-517 GCA_036833235.1 Opitutus sp. | reverse complement strand
ATTGAGGTAATAGGCGTGTTCCCACACGTCGAGGCCGACAACCGGCTTACCCTCGAAGCCTGCGACGGCCTTGCCCATGAGCGGGCTGTCCTGATTAGCCGTGGAGCCGATGGCGAGCTTGCCGTCAGTTCCAACCACCAGCCACGCCCAGCCTGAACCGAAGCGCGTCGCTGCGGCCTTGCCGAAGTCTTCCTTGAACTTCGCGAAACCTCCGAGTTCGGCGTCGATGGCGCTGGCGAGCTTTCCTTTTGGGGCGCCGCCTTTGCCCGGGCCTAAAATCTTCCAGAAGAACGAATGGTTCGAATGGCCACCGGCATTGTTGCGAACGCCGCCACGAATGGCTTCCGGGACTTTGCTCAGATCTTTGATCAATGCATTCACCTCGAGTCCGGCGAGGTCCGCATGATCTTTCAGAAGATTATTGGCATTGGTGATGTAGGCCTGGTGGTGTTTCGTGTGATGGATCTCCATCGTCTTCGCATCGATGTGCGGCACGAGGGCGTCATAGGTATAAGGT
>DAITQE010000435.1:0-4144 GCA_036833235.1 Opitutus sp. | reverse complement strand
CTTCTTCTCCTTGATCGATTCGCCGGCGATGGCCTTGTCCTGCTGGGTCACGCCGTCAATGGCGTCGAGTACCAGAAAAACCACATCCGTGTTCTTGATCGCATCGAGCGAGCGGAGCCGGGAGAAGTACTCGATCGGCGACGCAAGCTTGGTCGCCGCCTTTATGCCCGCAGTATCGATGAGGCGAAACGGATAAAATTTTCCATCGCGGCCTTTGAACTGGAATGGCAATTCCACCGCATCGCGGGTCGTGCCCGGCACTTCGCTCACGATCAACCGATCGCTCTGCAAAAGACGGTTGCTCAGCGACGATTTTCCAACGTTCGGCCGGCCGATAAAGCAGACGCCGAGCGCCTCCGCCTCGTCGCGTCCGCGATCCAGATCCTCCGTCGCGCCGAGCACGGCGATGATCGCATCACGCAGGTCGCCCTCGCCGCGTCCATGTTCGGCTGATACGCGCAACGGTTCGCCGAGTCCGAGTCGATAGGCTTCGTCGAGCTGGATCTTTTCGTCGTCGAAATCAGCCTTGTTGATCACCAGCCGCACGGGCTTCCGGCTTTTGCGCAGCATCGCCGCGATTTTCTCATCCAGCGACGTGAGTCCCTCGAGGCCGTCGATCACGAAGAGAATCAACGATGCCGTCGCGATCGCGAAATTCACCTGCTCCTCCGATGCAGCCGTCAATGCCGCGGGCGTATCCTTCCCTTTGTAGCCAATGCCGCCGGTGTCGAGGAGCGTGAAATTGCCCTCGGCAATTTCGGCCGAGATGACGTCGCGCGTGACGCCGGGTTGATCGTGAACGATGGAAATGCGCTTCCGCGCCAGCCGATTGAAAAGGCGGCTTTTGCCGACATTGGGTCGGCCGACAATGGCAACGGTGCGATTCATTTGGGGGAAGTAGTGAGTAGCGGGTAGCGGGTAGCGAGGAGGAAAAACAATGGACAGCGGAATGCTCGCGCCCTGCTACTCCCTACTCGCTACATGGTCTTTTGTTTTGGAATCGTATCTTGTAGGTTGCCAGCTTGCTGGCGCGATTGAAGCGCGAGCAAGCTCGCGGCCTACCACGTAACGGATTGCGCCATCAAAATGAAAGACCGTGCTATCTATCAGGCGCGCGCCGCACCTGACTCACGAATCGCTCGATCCGCTCACACGCTTCGACGATCTGCTCGTAACTGGTTGCGAAACATGCGCGCACGTGGCCGGTGCCGTTCTCGCCGAACGCGGTTCCGGGCACCACGGCGACCTTCTGCTGCTGCAACAAGCCAACGGCAAACTCCTTCTCCGTTTGCCCACTCACGGTCACATTTGGAAACGCGTAGAAACTGCCGCGCGGTGAATGACACGTCAGGCCGATTTCGTTGAAACGCCGCACGATCAAATCGCGACGACGATGATATTGCTCCCGCATTTTCAGCACATTGTCCCAACCGTGTTGCAGTGCTTCGAGCGCCGCTTCCTGCGCAATGATCGAGGCGCACAACATCGTGTACTGGTGCACCTTCATCATTGCGTCGATCAACGCAACCGGTCCACAGGCGTAACCGATGCGCCAGCCGGTCATCGCGAACGCCTTCGAAAAGCCGTGCAGGAAAATCGTTCGCTCTCTCATTCCCGGAAGGCTCGCGATGCTCGTGTGCGTGCCCTCGAACGTCAGTTCGGAGTAAATTTCGTCGGTGAGGACGAGCAGGTCTTTCTCGATGCAGAACTTCGCGATTTTTTCCAGCTGCTCACGCGTGCACGTGCCGCCGGTCGGATTGCACGGCAGGTTGAGCATGACCATTTTTGCTCCCGGCTGCCACGCGGCGCGCAACGCTTCGGCCGTCAACGCGAATCCGTCCTTTGCATACGTGGGCACCGCAATGCCTTGTCCGTGCACGAGCGAGATACTTGGATGATAACTGACGTAGCACGGCTGGTGAAACATCACCTTCTCGCCGGGGTTGACGAACGCGCGGCAGGCCAGATCGAGCGCTTCGCTTACTCCAACGGTCACGATGATCTGATCATCCGGGCGATAGGTGATGTTGAAATGTTCTTCAACGTACGTCGCGATCGCACGTCGCAGCTCGATCAAGCCGAGATTCGACGTGTAGTAGGTCTTGCCGCGTTCGAGCGCAAAAATGGCGGCTTCGCGAATATGCCATGGCGTGACGAAATCGGGTTCGCCCACGCCGAGCGAAATCACGTCCTGGCCTTTCATCTTCGCTACCAGCTCGAAGAAATCGCGAATGCCACTCTTTGGCAGCGCGGACACGTGTCCCGCCACCCAACGTTTCGGGTCGTTACTCATGTGCGTAGGGCCGGCCGGTTAGGGCGCGACGTCGAGGCGTGAGCTGAGCGCTTCGTCCCCGCTGAGCAGGAAGCCCTGCTCCTTGTAGCAACGCAGCATGAAGTGCGTCGAGGTCGAGAGCACGCCCTCGATCGTCGACAACTTTTCCGAGACAAACCCCGCGACTTTTTGCAGCGAGGCGCCTTTGACGAACACGAGTAAATCGTAGCCGCCGGACATCAAGTAGCAGGATTCGATTTCGTCGAATCGCGCCAATCGATCGGCGAGACGGTTGAACCCACCCCCACGTTCGGGAGTGATCTTGACCTCGATGACCGCGCGGACGGCGGCGGCGGCGGCTTCCTCGTGCGAAAGATCGAGCACCGGACGCCAGCCGAGGAAGATTTTATCTTTTTTCAGCTGTTCCAGGTGCTGTTGAACTTCGGCTTCGGAGATCCCCGCGACTTGGGCCATCTGGCCGGTCGTGAGGCTGCCGCCTTCGATCAAGAGCTTTAGAACAGGGTTCATACGCGCGGCGTTATCCGTTAATCCGTCGGCTTTGACCAGTGCGAAATCGCCGCGGGAATTGATTCAAGTCCAACCCCACAGGTGCCGATGAATTCCATTCACCTTCCGGTCAATGAGAATTCTAGTCGCTGATGATGAAGATCCCTGCCGCGATTTGCTGCGGGATCTCTTTGGAACAGACACCACGATTTCGCTTACGATGGCGCGTGATGGCGCGGAAGCGTGGTGGTTTCTGACCGAGCCAGGCCAAGCATTCGATCTCGGCATCATCGATTTCAAGATGCCGAGTGTGGATGGTTTGAAGTTGATCGAGCGTATCCGCGCGACGGAACAGCTCAAACGTCTGCCCGTGATCCTGTGCACCGGGATTAACGATCGTGAAACGGTTACGCATGCGGTCCGTCTCGGAGTGACGCAGTACGTCGTGAAGCCGTACAATCCGGACATCATGCGTGAAAAGATCCGCGCATTTGCCCCGCGTTCGTCAGTCATCGAGCGAGATTTGCTGGCGAGCTGAGACAGCGCGGGTCGTAGTACTCCGTTAAGTTTCAACTTTCGGATTTTCCCGCGGAGAGCTGATTCTTGTCGGCGGGGTGCCCTCACCCCGCATCCCAGCGTTCGCGGCTTGACCGAATGAGGGGTGAGAGAATCCCGGCCACATTTAATTTTGACGTAATAATATCCGACCAGCGTGGAGCAGTTTTCGAGTCATGGGAGCGCGGGCGTCCCGCCCGCTGAATTTCTGAAGCGGGCGGGACGCCCGCGCTTCCAGTGATTTCCAGCGGACGACAACCATGGCGGAAACCAAAAGTGGAAATTTGTGGGCATTCGTGTCCATTCATGGTTTCACCTTTCTTTTTCCATGTTCGAATCGCTTACCGAAAAATTGGGTCAGGCCCTGCGCAATCTCCGCGGCGTCGGCACTCTGACCGAAGAAAATATGGCGGAGGCGCTCAAGGAAGTGCGCACCGCTCTGCTCTCGGCTGACGTTCACTTCAAGGTCGCGCGCGAATTCGTCGAGCGCGTCCAGGAGCAATGCGTTGGTCAGCAAGTCACCAAGGGCGTCGCTCCCGGGCAGCAGATCGTCAAAATTATTCACGACGAATTGGTCCGGCTGCTGGGCGAAGGCTCCAACGCGCTGTCGGGCCAGCGACCGTTGAAGATCCTGATGGTCGGTCTCCACGGCTCCGGAAAAACGACGTCCACCGTCAAACTCGGAAAGCTGCTGAAAAAGCGCGGCTATCGTCCGTTCGTCGCCGCGTGCGATGTCCAGCGCCCCGCGGCCATCGACCAACTCGAGATTCTCGCCAAGCAGGAAGAAATCGGTTTTTACGCCGACCGCGT
>DAITQE010000434.1:0-4144 GCA_036833235.1 Opitutus sp. | reverse complement strand
GGTGTCGGAATGGACTGGGCGGCGGCGCTGGAGCTGACCATCGCCACCCATGGCGCCGAGCCCTACAAATCGCGTCTGCAGGAGTTGTTTGCCCAGATGATCGCGCCTGAGCAGATGGAGTTCCGCGGTTGGACGGCGGTCCGCGCCCTGCCCTATCTGGACGCGACCGCGAAGGATCAAATGCGGGAGGCGGTGAAGACCTACGTGGCGGGCCTGGACCGCGAGCTGGAGGCCACGCCATTCGGCGTTCCCCCGAGCCTGCGGTCGTGGGGTGGATCGGGCGCCGTGGTCCAGATGGCGATCCAGATGTATTTTCTTCACCGGGCGTTTCCGGATCTGGTGGGCCCCGAATACACGCTTCGCGCCGTGAATTACATTCTCGGCACGCATCCGGTTTCCAGCACGTCGTATGTCGCGGGCGTCGGCACGGTCTCGAAGACACAGACGTATAGCAACAACCGGGCGGACAACGCCTACATTCCCGGCGCCGTGATTCCGGGATACGTGATCATCAAGCCCGATTTTCCGGAATGCATCGACGACTTTGGATTCCTCTGGTTCGAGGACGAAGCTGTCGTGGCCGGATCGGCGAGCTGGGTTGTCGCCGGCAACGCGGCGGACGCGCTCACGAGGCAAACTCAGCCATAGAGCGGTTTCAGAATTACTGCGGGAGCGCCGAGGCCGCTGCGCAGCAGCAACGAGGGGGAAGCGACGTGTATGCGCGCGGTGGAGACGCGAAGCGTACTACCTTGACCGGCGTAAAATAGGGAATCCCAGCGGCTGGCAGTGCTGAAAAAACCGACCGAAGGGAGCATCGGTTGTATCGCGCCTCTGAGACATCCAGCCAACTTGTACTTCCAATATCGGAACACGCGTGGCGTCTCACAGAAAGTTTAGCCGGATTTGGCGAAGCTTTCTGTCCATCGGTAAGATCCGGCGGTCCGTGTAGACGACAAGCTTACTGCGAAACTTTCGCCAGTTTCCGAGAGGAAGGTGACGCTGTACCACGTTCAATCCGCTCCGGCCGGGCTTGCGCCGAGTAATCGAACCATCACGTGGGGACCACTGCCATCGACTCGACCGGCGGCAATGCCCACGATTCCGGCGACCATTTGCAGCGGACGAACCGGGCGGGTCGCAGCGACCCGACACACGATTTTGGGAACGCCGTTAAGGAGGATTCGAAATGTGAGCGTGCGGCACGGCATCCCCGGCGGCAATCCCCACCAATCCGATGACAGCTCTTCAACCGGCATCATGAAATCGACGTTGATATTCGGATTTCGGAGGTAGTCTGTCCACGACAGATCCAGCAGACGTCGCAGCACGTCTCGTACGCCGGGGGTTTGCCCAGCGATGCGAAAAAATTCCACGAGCCCGCCGGTGCCTCCGATGAAGGCTCGCTCGTCATCCATGCCGACTCCGGCGGCTTCAAGACGTTTTCGTTCCTTGAGCGCTTCTTTCGTCGGGAAGGGAGTTGAGCGAAATCCGAACCGGGCATCGCGCGCTGACGATATTTTCATCAGCGTGGCGCCAACGCTGTCGAATCCGAGCGTGAGTGATCGCCCGTCCAAAATGGCGCCCGACCATTTGTCGCTTGCCGCCGAGCGCTCGTCGGCCTGTTCGAAAGGCCCCAACGCACGAATGGCGACGCCCGTTGGCATCCGTTCGAACGTCAGATCACGTCCCGTCGACGTAAATACATGCACCGGTTTTCCGGGAATCCGCTCGGACGGCTTCAACTCGGTATTCACGAAGAGAACGAACCATTGCTGTATGCGGTTGTCGTCGACGACCGTGACGAGAGCGGTGACCTTGTCGTCTTTGCGCAGCGCGGCAGACGCGTCGGCGGACAACGTGGGGTGCCGCAGCGGCAGCTTCAAAGCATCGGCTTTACGGATAACGGTTGCGAACGGGGGTAGGAAATGAAACTCCGGCAATTCCGGTGGGCGCGGCCGTGTCAGGGCGGGAGGGGATTGGGGGCGCAGGATGTCCTGCAGCACGGCCTGTGTGACCACGCGGCGTCCGTCGCGATCGACCTCAATTTCGATCGGTGTACCAGTCGGTGGCAAAGTGACGAGCGGCGGCCAAGTCCCGGGTCTTTGGCGCCAATGACGAATGTCCAGATGATTGATGGCGGCAAGAATGTCACCGTTGTGGATGCCTGCGTTCGCAGCAGGGCTCCCGGGCAGGACTTTGGCCGTCCATTTAGTTGCCGTCGCATCGGTGGGAATAAAAACCGCGCCGAGACGGTTGTATTCGCCGAGGGAGGTCGCGCGGTCGCTGGGTTGAAAATAAGCGTAGCCGTTCTTTCCGTCGATGATGACGCTGAATTTCCGGAGCGCACCGAGCCCAAACGTCGCCACATAGTCTGGTCCATGTAAGGCGAGGTCCGTTGGATTCGCTTGGACCAGCAGAATGTCCTTCATCGCCAATCGATCGAGCGACCATTCATTGGCGGCGGTCATCTCAAGCGCGTTGTAGCCCGTTGCGAGCATGAGGTCGCGCTCGTAAGTCAATGGCTCTGACGGATGGGCCGCGCGCCATTTCTCCCACAGATCGGGCGCCAAAGCGACGCCATCTGGCGAGCCAGTATCGATCGAAACGATACCCATTTTATCGCCGCTACCGCTGGGAACTCGAATCAGCAATGTCGGCGCTCCTTGTACGATCGGATACTTCAGCCAGCTGCTGACATCGGGCAGTTCGGCCAGCGGCCCCACTTGCCCGTGAGAGAGATCAATGAGCCAAATGTTGTTCCGGATGCTCGGCCAGCCGATAATACCCTGGACCTGCCACTTCGCGAAAGCCGGGACGTCGATCACTGCCATCCGTGAATTCGGGAAAGCGGTCCCCATGAATTCAAGAGTCAGCGGGTCCGAAATACCGGCGCGAATCTCGCCTGGACCCACCTGAATCGACGCATCCGGACGCGTCGATTTGATCGCCAACATGTCCAAAACGTCCCTCCACATGGACGTTTCGATCCCTGCTCCGGTGTCGAACCCGAATCGCATCGAGATCCCATTCACCTTTGCGCCGACAAATATCCGGTCGCTCTCGGCGACGGCCACGCTCGAGATGAGCAGGGCTAGCAGGCCTGCGAATATGTATCGAAGACGTGGTTGCGGCGATGCACAACCTTGCGGAGGATCGAAGCCAGACATGCCCGGCGAGACTGAGTTCGCAACACGCGAGGTCAAAGGACATTTGTTGGCGTGCCGATTGCAGGCCTGACCGGAATAACCTTTCGATCCGAAAGAAAGACGACTTGCCTGCGGCTCAACTGCAGCCGGGAGCAAAGTTGCTCCTGATTCAACGCGGCTTCACACCTGAGTCATAGTAGTTTTCGAAGGGCGCTCGGTTGCCTCATTTGAGGTTCCGAAACTTTATCTACCGAAAATTCGGTAGGAGCGGCCCATTGCGGTGGGCTCCCAAGAATTCTTCCTCAAAGCCGCGCAACTTGCCCGCCGCTTGAAAAGCGACGAGTGGGCTTCGCGGGAATCGGCCCCCACAAGCGCCGGCAAGAAAGAGGAGAAGACCATGACAACCTTGATTCTCGTGACGCCCTACGTGGCGTTCGTTCTCGGTGTGGCGATGATGATGAAAGCGCTGCACCTGTATTTGGAAACCCACCCGAATGCGGCAGAGAGAAACTGGCGGAAGACGGCATTCCTGTTTGCCGCACTGCTGGCCGTGCCGTCGCTGGCGAACGCACAGGGCGTCGACCTCAAGACCGCGACCGAATCTGGTAACGCGATCATCATGTATCTGAGCGGCACGTTGGCGGCCGTCGGCATAGTCGCGGCCGGCGTGGCAATGATGATGGGACGCCAGTCCATCGCCAAGTGGGCCTTCGCAGGTGCAATGATCAGCGGCCTCTCGTTCGCCATTGTCCGCACGATGTGGAGCAATATGGGCCTGGAAGCGGCGGGAGTCGGTTCGTTCACCTCCTGATTGGTTCAGGGCAGATAACACTGCGATGAATTCGGCGCACCTCAACGAGCACGACGCCAATCAGGGCGCACAGTCGTCCGGCGAGTTCCTCGGCATGACCGGGAACTCAGGCTGGTATCTGTTGGGTTCAGGGGGCGTGGCTATCATGATGGTAATTCTCTTGTGGGGCGTTCTCGGCGTGTCGCTG
>DAITQE010000433.1:0-4157 GCA_036833235.1 Opitutus sp. | reverse complement strand
GGGCAAGCACGGAGAGCAGAGCCGTGGCACCGACGGTTGCGCAACACGCGCCAACAAATTGACGGCGGGAGAGGTCGGGTGGGGGAGTGGAGGTTTTCATCGGTGGCGGGGGGAAAGAAGTGGCACGGGTCTCCTGACGCGCGAGAGACCGTCAGCGTTGGATCGTGGCGTCGGACGACGTGACCGTGAGCTCGAGTGCAACGCGGGCGCGGACCCGATCGTTTGCTCTTCGAGGTAACGCGGCGAGCGTCCGGGCGATGTGATTACGCGATGCGCGGGACATGCCGCCGTCGCAGAAGACGAGATCGCAATAATCGATGAGCGCGCGTGGAGAGGCGGCAAGGGCGACGAGTGGATCGAGGTTCAACGTCAGCATCTCCTCGCGAGGCTGATCGGGTGTATAGATCAGCGATCGGAGGAAGTTCGGGACCGTGATCGCAGTCGTGTCGGTGAGAATCTGATACTCGGGGGCGTGCAAACCGGCTGCCGCGAGCGGGCCGGGGAGCACGTACTCGGGCTCGAAGAAATTGAATACGGTCGGCGAATGCAGTGCGGTTTGGCCGAGCGCGCCGTCGGCGTTCGGGAGGTGATAGCGACCGTTCTTTGCGGCGCCATCAAAGGCCCGGAGGATGGCAGTTGCCTGCAACAGCGGCTCCTTCAGCTTGCCGTAACCGATGTTCTCACGAACGGCGGGTGAACGTGCTTCGTAATCGAGCAGAATGGCGCGGACGACTGCGCCGAGATCTCCGCGTTCACCACGCGCGTTGTGGGCGAAAACCTGGGCGACGCGATAAACGTATCCGGGACTTGGATTGCTCGTGACGAGCCGTTGGATGAGTTGACGACAAATGAATGGGCCGGCGTTCGGGTGATTGAACAGCGCATCGAGCGTCATCTGAAGATCGCGGACTCCACCTTGATGAGCCGGCAACTGAACGCCGCCGATAACGATTTTGGCGCCGTCGTCGTGGTGCGCCGGGTAAAGCATCATCGGTTGAAAGTAATCCGGGCGCGCGCGGAAATCGCGTTTCGGGCGGTCCGTGTGAAATCCCCAACCCGTGAAAACCCGAGCCATTTCCGTAATGGTCGATTGGTCATAGGTGGGAATCGGCAAGCCGTCCGCTCCCAGCTGATACGTGCCGTCCGGCAGGAGTCGATTCAGCCCGATGGTGAAGAGCTGCATCACTTCGCGCGCATAATTTTCATCAGGGCTGGTGCCGCGGACCGGATCGCCCTTCGTGTTTTTGAGATGACTGAGGTACGCGCCCATCACCGGGCTCAGCGTAACGTCGTGGAGAAGCTGTCGAAAATTTCCGAACGCGTCTCGTGCGAGCAGATCGTTGTAGCCGGCGAGGGCTTCGGCTTGGTTGCCGAGTGCGCCGTTTACATCCGAGACGACAAAGATTTCGCTGAGTGCAAAGGCCACGCGCTGTCGCAATTGATCAGGGCCTGTGACCGCGATTTTCCACCACGCGGCCTGCCGGTTCGGCGGTCGCGCGCGTTGTTTTCCTTTGAGCGGAGGAAAGGCCGCGAAGTCGGCGCGAGTGGCGTCGCGATGGGAACTCGCTGGCATCGCCATCTGCGCATCGAGCCAGGCGCCAAAGTCGGTTTTAACCAGCGCATCGATTTCGGATGCTTTCGGGCCGAAGGTCGCTTGGGAGAGGAAGCGCGCGGCTTCGTGCGGTGTGACGCGATCGAGCGATACCAGCGGTGGTGCAGGAGGCGGTGTGAAAACTTGCGAGCCGGTTGAGCGAATCAGTTGACCGCGCAATTCGCCGGTTGGATGACGCTTCGTGTCGATCGCGACGTAAACGAGACCGTCGTTCAGTGCCTTTTTGAGATCAGCGCCAGAGAGATCGGCGGTCGGCGCAATTTTCCAGTCGAAGCGAATGGGCTGTTGATCGCCGTAGAAGCTCATCACGTAACGCCCGTCTTCGTCTGGCTGTCCGAGTTTCAAGTGCGAACTGACCTTGGTCGAAGTAAGATTGGAGTAGGCAACGGTGACGTGAGCCGTTTCGGAATCGGGGGCGAGGAGGAGCGTCGCGGTGCCGTAGGCGCTTGAGTCGACGGCGCCTTGAACGGGCCGCAGGGTTGCGACGAAAAGGGTTTGTGACGCGACAGGTTCGGATGGCGTTTGCGCTGCAAAGGACCAGCTGGGGCAAACGATGATCGATCCGACCGCAAGAAGACGCGTAAACGTAAACAGATGATGGGTTGCGGTCATTCGAAACAGATTTGTCGAGGACATCGGCCGGGGGAAGCAAGGGTCACGCGTTCTGAGACGCTGGCGGTATACTTTAGCTACATCGAATTTTTCAGCCGCGCAATCGCGGTCAGCGAGGAGAGGTTTGGGTGGGCGAAAATCAGGTTTTGAGCAGTGGGAGCGCCCACTTTCCGAGCACCCCAAACCTGATCTGCGCCCGGTTTGGGTGAACGGTGGCGTGTTCAGAACTGAGGCAGTTCTCTTGCGGGCAGTTGTGGCCGCAGGCGTATGCCGGGATTGAACTGTAAGTTGCGCGGTCGCCGCGCAACGAACCCGCAACTCGGACGTAGCGCGGCGAGCGCGCAACCTACACCAGGCGCTGAGTTCTCAGCACTCTGATGGCGCGTAGGCGATCACCTCACACCACTCGCTCACGCTCGTAGCCACGAGTAGCGCGAGCGGGAGCATGAGCGAGTGGTCGCCCAAAACTCACCCGTATTGACTTGAGCCTTACGCCGACTTTCCGGCGCGAGGGCGGGGTGGGATGCCCGCAAGGCGGGACAGTTCGCGATGAATGCGCGCCACACGCTCGACCTGACCTTTGGCGGGAAACCGCTCGTAGAATCCTTCGTTGCGAAATTCGCGCGTCTGTTCAGTCCACGGCGCGAGTTTTTCTTTCCACCGTTCGACGCGGCCTTCCGTCGGGTCGGAATCTTGCGACGACAAATCTGCGCAGACGCGAAACATGGCTTTGAGCACGACCGGCTTCGTGACCTGGTATCCGGCGTCGCCCCACGCTTCGCCCCAGACTTGGGACGCAGCTTTGAGAAAGTCGCGCGCGACCTCATAATAGTGGGCGGCGTTCCGCTTGTCGGTGCCTTCGCTTTCGATTTTTTTCCAAGCCTGTTTCACCCAGCGGTGAATCTCGTTGAAAAGCTCCGCCTGCAGGATCCATTTCTCCTGCTTGCTCCGGCCGCCGAGACGATTGATGCGATAACGGAGCGGACTGTCGCCCTCGCGATAAAGCATCTCCGTGATGTGCGCGGCGAAACGCCGGTCGGGTTCAGCCCACGAGACGCGTTCGTAAAGGTCGACGAGGTGACTCTTATTAATGCGCGTCGGCGTGGAATTGATAATGACGAACATTTCCGTGGCGAAATCTTCGCTGCGGCCGTCGAAGATCACGCATGGCACCTGAATGTTCTTGGCGTCATCGGGGTGCGTGCGGGCGTAGAACTGGAGCGCAGCGAGACGGTGTTGACCGTCGATGATCAGGAACTTTTCCTCGGGTTCCTGGAGACGACCGACGCCGCTGGCGTCGGCCCACGCCTCGAACTTCAGGGTTTGAGGGGTGAATAATAGAACGGTGCCGGGGATCGGCGGCTGCGAGATGGCGGTTTCGTAGAAGTTGCGAATGGCGGCGACTTTGCTGCGCGAGAGTTCGCGTTGAAAGGCTTTGTCACTGCGCTCCACGCGCGCGATAAACTGGGCGACATCGTCTTCGGCGGGGACGTCCTCCGGGCGAATCCCGCCGCCCTCCTCGTCGTAAAAGCGGCTGATGAAGCGAACGTGAGACAAGAGCGTTTCCGGCGTGTACGAGGCGAAGTAGAAGAGCGCGTCCTTCTGGCGAATTTGTGTTGCGATCATAATGAAGAGCGTTGCGTGGGGACGCCGGACTGACGTCCCTCCTTAACGTGTTCTACGCAAACTGAGCTGCGGTACAAGCGATGATCTGGAGAAAGTGCGGCGGGCTAATCCTGGGAGCCCGGGCGTTCACCAGACCGTTGGAAAGTTGGCATTTGGCGTAGGTAGCGTGCTCGCGGCGCTACGTCCGCGTCACGAGCCCGTTGCGCGGCGAGCGCGCAACCTACAGTTCAATCCGCGAATCGCTGAGTTTTTCACACACTCGCTCGCGCTCACGGCGACAACGGAGCTAGTGAATGCGGGCGAGGGC
>DAITQE010000432.1:0-4158 GCA_036833235.1 Opitutus sp. | reverse complement strand
CTACTATCTCGGCATCGTGACCCAGCCGTTCAAGCACGGTAACCGGGTTTTGGAGACGCCCCCTTTCGCCCACCCACGCTCCACGGGGCCTTTTCGGCTGATGGCGCTTTACAACCGGCGGCTCGCAGCGATCGCGCGTTGCCGCCAGCGTCGTGGCGTTTGGGGCCGCCGAAACGATCGACAGAATTTCGGATTCATCAGCTACGAATTCAACCATCGCCTTCCGGTCCGTGTGCTCGGGCTGCTCTGCCTGTGGGCCGGCCTTGAATTGCGCGAAGGCTGGCGTTCGTGGTTTGCCAACGCTCCGGCTCCCGCTGCGCTGGCGGCAAAACCGGCCGCAGTCTGAATCACCTGACACCAATAATTTCGAATGGAAAGCTCCTTGTCCTCCGCTCCTCAGCCCGACGCCAACGACACCGCCAACACGCTGGTGCGCCATTTCACTCCGGAGGTGCGCGACGCGTACACTCGCTTCACCTCTCAGCGTGATCCCGCGGATGCAGACACCGTCGTGATCGCCGTGGTGCTCGACCACGTGCCGGACAAAAAACGCCGGCCGGCGGGTCCTGTGCCGGACAATTTTGGACTGATCGCCGACTTGGGCTTCGACTCGATCGCGATCACAGAAATGGTGTTTTTTCTCGAAGACTTGTTTCATGTCCGCATCAGCAACGAGGAAATCCTGCGCGTGAACACCGTTGGCGATCTCCGCGCATTCGTGCGGCAGAAACTCACTGAAGCGGTCCCGCCCGCCCAGGCATGAGCCGGCGTGCGGTCGTCACGGGCCTCGGTTTTATCACCAGCATCGGCAACGATCGCGCGGCGGTCGTCAGGGCGCTTCGCGCGCTGCAACCCGGCCTGGCTCCCGTCGAATTTCTAGGCAACCCAGCGCTACCGGTGCGGGTTGCCGGAACGGTCAAAGAATTCGTGGTGGATTCGACAAGCTGGCGGGATTGGGTGTATCCAAGTTGTTATGAGCTCCCGCGGGAAGTGCTTCGCAGCATCCCGCCCCATGGCTTGTACGCTCTTTGCGCCACGGAGCAGGCGCTCGCCGACGCGCAGCTCGAACCCGGCGCGCTGACCGACGGAACGACCGGCCTCTACTGCGCATCGGCCGGTTCTGCATTCTTTCTCCACCACCACGTTGAACAGCTGCACGCTGCGCGTGGCGAGCGCGGCAATCCGATGGGCGTGATTTCGTCGATCGCCGGCACGCTAAATTTCAACCTCGCTGCTCACTACGGCATTCGAGGCGCCGTCAGCGGATTCGTGGCGGCTTGCGCCTCGTCCAGCCATGCCCTCGGTTGCGCGCTGGACGACATCCGTCTTGGCCGCCAGACGCGGATGCTGGTGGTCGGCGCCGAAGAAGTGAACGCGGACACCGTGCTGCCGTTTGCCGCAATGCGCGCGCTTTCCACGAGCGCAGATCCACAGACGGCGTCGCGGCCGTTCGATCAGCAGCGGAATGGTTTCGTCGCCGCAGGTGGTGCCGTGTGCCTGATTCTCGAGGAGGCCGAAACTGCTCGTCAACGTGGCGCACCCGTTTACGCCGAGTTCGCCGGCTGGGGTCAGGCCGCCGACGGCTACAATGTCGCGATCTCGCATCCTGAAGGTCGGGGTCTGGCGGACGCGATGCGCCGCACGCTCGCCGACGCGCAGCTCACTCCAGCCGACATCGACTATGTGAACGCCCACGCGACCTCCACGGTCGCAGGTGACCGTTCGGAGGCGCTGGCCCTGCGCAATGTATTCACTACGACGGACGCGCGACCACGCATCAGCAGTACGAAAGGCATCACAGGCCATCCGCTTTCAATGGCAGGCGTCATGGAAGCGGCGTTCTGTTCGCTCGCCATTCGTGAGGGCTTCACTCCTGGCAACGTTAACCTGATCGCGCCCGACGCGGCGTGCGACGGATTGGATCTTCCGCGCGAAACGTTGAACGAAGGCCCGAAAATTGTTTTGAACAACACGAGCGGCTTCGGCGGCAGCAACGTGTGTCACGTGCTGCGACGCTGGCAACCGTGACAAAGATCGGCGCTTCACTTTGCCACAGCAGTGCAATTAGCGACCTTCCTCCGAAAACTGCGCTCGGAAATCCTCGTGTCGCGAAGGGCCATTTTTGTGGGCGGTGTGCCCTCACCCCGGGAGTTTTTCAGCAGCAAACTCGCCGATCCGCGGGGTGAGGGCACCCCGCCCACATTACTGAAAACCTTCGGAGCCTTTGGTCCCTCTGGCTCTTTGGTTGCGGCCTCAGTCCGCAGTGCGAAATGTTCCCGCCAACTTCGGGCGTGACTTGCCACGCCCTGCTCGTGTTGTAGTTGAGCAGAAAATCATCGCATGCCCGATCCCCTTATCCCACGGCTCAAGCAGCTCATCGTCTCCACGTTGAAACTCGAAGATGTTTCCCCATCCGATCTTGCGGACGACGAGCCGCTGATCGGGTCCGGCTTGAACCTCGACTCGATCGATGCGCTTGAATTGGTTGTAACGCTCGAAAAAGAATTCGGCATCAAAATCACCAGCAGCGAAGAATCACGGCAGGCCCTGGCCAGCGTGGCTCATCTGGCAGAATTTATTCGCGCTCGCGCCGATCCTGCCCGCCTGCCCGGCTGAGCCCGCGCGGCTCCGTCGTCCGCTGCGTCATGTCGCTTTCGCCCGTTCGTCTCCTTGCCGCCGGCGCCGTCACGGCGTTCGGCGACGCACGCACCACGCATG
This sequence comes from Opitutus sp., assembly GCA_036833235.1. Taxonomy (GTDB): domain Bacteria; phylum Verrucomicrobiota; class Verrucomicrobiia; order Opitutales; family Opitutaceae; genus Opitutus. Next base: position 1,440 of record DAITQE010000432.1, on the reverse strand, counting down.
CGGCGTTGCTTCGCGGCGAGCGCGCGTTGTCCCCTACTCCGGTCCTCGGAGGCGCAGGTGGCGAAGCGGTTCCACTCGCTCTCGCTGGCGGCCGGTCGCTCGATGAATCCGCCCCGCCGAATTGGCTGCCTGCGCTCCGCCTCCTGGCTAAAACGATTCCAAGCGACGGCTGGGGCACCGCACGACGCCCGGTATTTGTTACAAGCAGCAATTTCGGCGTCGGCAGTCTTCACGCTTTCCGCACCGGAGGCGATCCCGCCCATCTCGCGTACGGCACACCTCACGCCTGCGTCGAATGGCTCGCACGCGAACTCGGCTGGGGCGACAACATTTCAATTGTGTCGCACGCCTGCGTTTCCGCGCACGTCGGACTGCGGCTCGCTTCGCGCACGCTTCACGCCGCGTTCGCGGAACGAGCGCTGGTCTTCTCGTTCGACTTCATCAGCCCGTTTGTCACGGGTGGTTTTCATGCGTTGAAAATTCTGAACGCAGGATTTCCGGCACCGTATGCTGATCGTTCCACAGGTTCGATTGGCCTTGGCGATGGCGCTGCGTTCGCGGTGCTCACCCGCGACGAGGGAGACTTCTTACTTTCAGATCAGAGCCTGTATAATGAGATGCATCACTTCACCGCCAATCGCGCTGACGGCGCGGGGTTTGCGGCGTGTCTCGCGCCGTTGCGCGCGGCCGCGCAAGGTCGTAGACTCTGGCTCAAAGGTCATGGCACCGGAACACTCGAAGCTGGAAAATTGGAAACCGCCGCGCTCGCCGATGGATTTTCCGATGCGCCACTCGTGTCGTGGAAAGGGAGTCTTGGCCACACCCTTGGCAGCTGCGGTCTCGTCGAGTTGGCCGTTGCGATTGAAGCGATCCGCTCGGGCCGCGCGCCGGGAACCGTCGGCGGCGAAGCACCCTCGTTTACGACCAACGTCGCGCTTGAGTCGTTCGACATTTCCGGACGCGACGGTGTCCTCTGCGCCAGTAACGCGTTCGGTGGCGCTCACGCCGCGTTCCTCCTCAGCCATGCTTGAGCGCTACATCCAACGTCTCAGTGTGGCCGATGTTGGCCTCGAAGAACCGAGTACGACCCGGGAGCGATTGAAAGATCGCTTCGCCCGCGGCGCCACCCGACGCATGACGCAGCTGGGAATGTTGATCGGCACGGCGCTCGATGACATCGAGCCCGAAGCTGACGATGCCGTCGTCTATGCGTCCGCATACGGCGAAAGTCGCGCGTTGGAGGGATATCTCGACAGTTTTCCGGGCGCGAGTCCGACGCTTTTTCAAACCTCGATCCACCCAAGCGCGGTGCAGCAAGCCTTGATCGGCCGGCAGCAACCCATCCGGGAATTTTTTCCGATGACGGGTCGCGCACACCTGCCGGCGCACGCACTGCAGGCCGCCGCGTTGTGCGGCGCGTCGCGAGTGCTTTTTTGCGGT
>DAITQE010000431.1:0-4162 GCA_036833235.1 Opitutus sp. | reverse complement strand
TCGTAGGAGTGCCGACGAGTGCGGGAGGCCAGGGGGATGCGGCAGACATAACGTTGTCTCAAATGATCGAATAGGAGCGCGGACGTCCCGTCCGCACGTTCGATGGTGGCGGGCGGGACGCCCGCGCTCCCAAGAAGTTTAGGCGAGGCGTTCTTTGACCGCGGCGAGAACCTTTTTGGCAATCGCGTCCTGACTCAGCGTGCCGTCGATCACGACGAAACGGTCGGGCATGCCCTTGGCCAAAACCAAATAGCCTTCGCGCACTTTATGATAGAAATCGATGTTCTCACGTTCCATGCGGTCCGGCAGGTCGGTCGCGCGCTGGCGAATACGGGCGAGTCCAACCTCGGTTGGCACGTCCATCACGACCGTGATGTCGGGCATGACATTGCCGATCGCGAAACGGTTGATTTGCGCCACGGGATCGGCGGCGAGATTGCGACCGATGCCTTGATAGACGGTCGATGAATCGAGGTACCGATCGCTCAAAACGATGACGTTACGGGCGAGCGCCGGAACGATGACTTCGCGGACAAGTTGCGCGCGAGCCGCGGAAAACAGCAGAAGCTCGGTCTCCGCGCACATCTCGTCGCCCCTCGAATTGTGGACGATGATGTTGCGGATTTGTTCACCAATCTCGGTCCCACCGGGCTCACGAGTGGAAATGACATCACGCCCTTCCTTTTGGAAATAGGCGGCGAGCAGCGCGATCTGCGTGGATTTACCACTGCCTTCCGAGCCTTCGAACGAGATGAGTTTTCCGGTTGGTTTTGTTTTCTGAGGCATGGGCGGAGTGTGCTTAAATTATTTCCAGTTCGCGAGAAATGTTTCTAGATCCGCCAGCGTCGGGCTTTGAGCCGTGCGAACATAGTGCCCGCTTGTACTGACGCCGAGTGCGAGACAGGACTCGGCGGATAATCCCATCAACTGACCATCCACGAAGCCCGCATTAAAATGATCGCCGGCGCCGGTCGTGATCAGCGGCTTGGCGGCGTACGGGCCCGGCGTCCAGAAAGTGCCTTCGCGGGTCGCACAGGCGGCTGACTCTTTCGGATGAACGACCACGGTCGTGAGATCCAGATGCGCGCGGATCTTTTCCGCCGTTCCACGCAGACCGGTCTCGCTCTCGCTTTCGGTGCCGAAGCCGAGCGCGGAAAACACCTGCTGGGCTTCTTTCAGATTCAGTCCGAGAGTCACGCGTCCGAATTGCTCGAACTTCGCGATCGTGGTGAGCGCGTAAACCAAGTCCGACATTGAGCGCTTTTCAGGATCAGCGAGATCGAAGAAGAAAATCCGATTTCGCTTTGCGGGCACTTGCGGCAGCAGGCGGTCCGTCAAATCGCTGAAGATCGCCGTCATGTTCGGGATCATCGTCCAATTCACCAGTGCAACCAAGTCTGCGGCGCCCAAGGCTGCACGCCACGCGTCGGCTCCCATGACTTCCTCGATTTTCTTCGGGGTGATCTCGTCGAGGCTCTTCATCATGCCCAGCATGATTTTTCCGTCGGTGAATTCGGCGGCAGTCGTGGCGGCGGCGGCGCAGAGCGAAACGGCATTGGCGCGCTGTGCGAGGTCGGCGAAGACCGGATGAACAACCGGTGATCCGAGCGCGCCGATGTACGTCACGTGCGCGCCTTGCGCGAGAACGGCGTTGGCCATGATTGGGCCGTTGCCGCCGAGCTTGTCCATGCGCGGGTAGAATTCGATGTTGGTGCTCTTGCCGGCGGCACCGAGGATGCGTTGACCAAATTCCGTGATCGTCGAGATCGGGGTGAAATTGTCGCCCTGTCCGGCGCGGAGCCCGACCGGCGTTACGATGGTATCGACGAAACCGTCGAGGCCGAGAATAGCTTGCTTGGAGGCGAGCGAGTCGCGGTGGGTGCGAAGCTCCTGCAGGGCGCGGGTTTTGAAATCCATTGGGTAAAGTAACCGGCAGAAAAAAACCGCGCACGGCAGGCGGCAAACAGATTCGCGCTCGTTGAGTGGGAATTTCCGTTGAAGGCGCCGATCAAAACAGCCAACTCTCTGAACACTTTTTCGCCATGCCCGCGTTGACCCAGCTTTCCTCTGTCCTAGCGACGACCAACATCATCGATATTTTTCAGCGGTGCGACGCCGTGGATAAGGTCATCGTGCTTGGCCTGGCGGTTTTTAGCTTGCTCGCCTGGACGATCATGCTGGGCAAACACTACGAGCTGAAGCGGCTGCGGGCGTTGAACTACAATTTTGAAATGCACGTGCGCGATCAGCGCACGCTGCTCGATTTGCCGGAGTCGTTTCGCAACAAGCGCGCTATTCCGTATGCCGATCTCTTTGCGGATGCGGTCGAAAGCTACTGGCGCGCGGCCGCGATCGGAAAGGAACGCGGCATCGAGAACACGCGCGCGCGGGCCGAGCATGCGGAAAATGCGATCCAGCGGGCGATCGCGCGCCAGACCCTGCGTTACGAAGCCAGCATGATTTTTCTGGCGTCGATTGTTTCGGGGGCGCCGTTCATTGGTCTGCTCGGAACGGTGTGGGGCGTCATGGAGGCGTTTAGTGCGGTGGCGGCGCAGCAGAGCGCGGGCATTCAACAACTCGCGCCTGGCGTTTCGGGCGCGATGCTGGCGACGATTGCGGGGCTGATTGTGGCGATTCCGTCCGTGTTCGGCTATAATCTGCTGCTGGGAAACACGCGATCGATGATCACCGAACTGGAGAACTACGCGAGTTCGCTCGCTGATCGGATCGAACTGGAGAGCAAATGAAACGGCCCACGGCGAAACCTCATCAGTATTAACCTGCGCCATGGCTCGGAATTTTCGCAGTCACCGTACCGCGCACCCGATCGCGGAGTTGAATGTCACCAATCTCATCGATTTGGCGTTCATGCTCCTGATCATTTTCATGGTGGTGACGCCGTTGATCCAACAGGAGCAGACGATTCAAGTAAACCTGCCGTCGGAATCCAAGCGTCCGCAGGAAAAGCCGGACCCTGATCTGAAGTTCCAAACCATCGCGATCGACAAGCGGGGAAACTATTATTTCGGCAACCTGCCAGTGGATTTTGACGATTTGCCCGGGCGGCTGGAGACGCTGGCTCGTCAGCCCAAACCGCCGGTGATCCGGATCCGGGCGGATCTTTCGCTGCAATGGCAACGCGTCGTTCGGTTGATGGATGAAATCAAGAAACATCAACTGACGAAGATCACGTTCGACACTCAGTCGATCGAGTAATCCGTGGGATGGCATGCGGCCAAACTCTCCGAGCGCCTTCTTTCTCTCCGCGTTGCTGCACGGCATCTTCGTGGCGCTGGCGTTGTTGATGGCGTATCTCGCGAAGCAAAACACCCACGAATCCCCGACGGTTTTCGAGTTGGTCGGCGGGGAAGGCGACAATTACATGGCGACTGAAGCCCCGGCGCTGGGCACGCCGGGCGGCATTAAACTGAAAATCCCCGACATGCCGGCGCCACCGACCGCGGAACCGGCGCCGTTGACGCCAGTGCGCCCAGCGCCGGTGATCGAGCGCGCGCCGATCGTGGAACGCCCAGTCACTCCGGTCCAGAAGGCGCCGGACTCCATCCCCGATTTTAACAAGCTCGTTAAGCACAAAGCGGCGATCACGCAGATTCGAAAGGAGGCGAATGATCGTCGCGCTCGCGAGATCGCGGCCAGGAAGGAACGCGAAGCGGCGGCGAAAGCGGCGAAGGAAGAGGCCCTGAAGAAAAACCGGCTGACCAAGGCTGAGTTCGACAAGCTCAACAAATCGAAATCCTCTCCGACTAAGTCGGGCACACACGTTCCGAAAATTGCCAAGATCGATGTCGTTGGAATCGCGAAAGGCATGGTGGGGGGATCGCCCGACAATAAGGTCGGCGGAGCGAACGGCCCGGCACTGACGCGAAGCGAAGGCGATGCGATCGACGGTTACGCCGCGTTGCTGGCGCGAAAGATCAAGCTGGAGCTGGACGAGCGACCAGGAGTTGGCGCCGGGATGATCGTCGAAATCGAAGTGCGCATCATGGCTGATGGAACGCTCACCGGTTTCCGGATCATTCGTTCTTCGGGAAGCGCCGAATTTGATCAGGCCGTGCGCGAAGCCTTCGCCATCATTGACATGCCGCCGAGACCCAAGGGACTAACGGAACTGCAACGCATTCCGATTCGCGGTGTCGAGTGA
>DAITQE010000430.1:809-4178 GCA_036833235.1 Opitutus sp. | reverse complement strand
CGATGTTATCGGTCGTCGAGAAGCGCGGCTGCTGCGACTGGAAGATCAGATACCATTTCTTCTGCGGCCGGAAGTAGAAGACCTGCGGCGCGCAGTTGTAGCCGGCGAGATGCGGGTTGTTGTCGAGGTAGAAGGGCTTGGCCTGCGGCGCCTCGTCCCAACTGGCGAAATTGAAATAGGCCATGCCCCAGCCGTTGCTCCCCGCAGTGGTGGCGAAGATGTGCCAGCGGCCGTCGTGGAAAACGACGGAGGGGTCCTTCACCGCGACGATGGGGTGGCTCGCATCGGCCGTGGGATGGACGAGCGGCCCGGTGGTGGTCCAGGTCCGCGGGGCTAGCGGTGGCAGGGAGGCGCGCGTCGCGGCAAACGTGAGCGACGCTGTCGTTAACAGGACGCCGAGCAGCGCCGAAATGCGGCTACACGTTGGATTCATTTGGCTGAGGTGAGGCGGAAGAGCGCCACATCATGCGACTCGACGCGCGTCGTGTAAGGCTTGCTGTTGTCGCCCACCGCCTTCTTCGCCCACACGTCGCGGACGTTGAATTTCCCGTGGATCGTCCAGAGCGCATCCCACTCGATCGTGAGATCCGCAGCCGCAGTGCCGGTGTTGAGCGCGCAGACGGCCCATTCGCCATTCGCGAGTTCCTTGACCCAGATTTCGATTTGCTTCGCGGGTTCGGCGAGCGCGCGGAATCCTTGTTTTCCAAGCGGGTCCTGATCGATCGCGAGCACGTCCTTGTCGATGAGAAGCCCGCGCACTTCGGGCGTCATCGCCCGCACGTCATTGCCCGCAATAAGCGGCGCCGCGAGCATGCACCAAAGACTGAAATGCGCGCGCGATTCGGCGAAGGACAATCCTTTAGTTCCCACCTCGAGCATGTCGGGATCGTTCCAGTGTCCCGGGCCGGCAAATTTATTGAGGCCGTCGGGGCCACCGTTCAGGACGAGGCTGTATTGCAGATCGAGAATCACCTTCCAACCCATCGGCCAACTTTTCTTCCCATCGTAGGACGAGTAAATATCGCCGGTGGTGCGCCACAGGTGGCCGATCGGCTCGGCCCATTCCCACGGTTTGCTCTCGCCCCACTCGCAGAGACTGAAGACCACCGGGCGCCCCGCTGCACGCAACGCCGCGCTCATCCGCTTGTAAGCGTCGCGCGCATTCGCAAGACCGTGCTCACACCAGTCGTATTTCAAATAATCGACGCCCCACGAAGCAAAGGTGCGCGCGTCCTGAAACTCGTGTCCCCAACTCGCCGGATACCCGCCGCATGTCGTTACGCCGGCGCAGCTGTAGATGCCGAATTTGAAACCTTTCGAGTGCACATAATCGGCGAGCGCCTTCATTCCACTGGGAAATTTAACCGGATCGCCGACCAGATTGTCGTTTTGATCGCGCTCCATCTTCGACCAGCCGTCATCGATCACGATATAGACATAGCCCGCGTCGCGCATGCCATTCGCGGCCATCGCGTCGGCGGTTTCGCGCACCACCTTCTCGTTGATATTATCGCAAGCGAACGTATTCCAGCTGTTCCAACCCATCGGCGGGGTCAGAGCCAGGCCTTCCCATTTCTGGGCGAAGACCGGCGTGGCGAGGCAAAGGAGCAAGTACAGTAGTTTTTTCATAAATTCTTATCAGTTTCTTATCAGTTCGATTGTTTTCGTCTCTCTATTTGACCGTCGTGAACTTGCAGAGCACCACGCCGTGCGCCGGGATCGTGAGCGGGAGGGAATCCATCGCGGTGTCCACTGAGGCCAGGTTTTTCTGCCTCCAGAGATCGCGTGTGGCCTGCCTGCCGGCGAGGTCGAGTTTTGCGAAATCTTTGAACGACAATTCCATCGGCTTCACGCCGAGGTTGAAGAAGCCGACGGCGCGGCTGCCGTCCTCCAGTTCGCGGGCGTAAACGCGCAGGTCGCCGTCCTTGATGACGCACGTTGCCTGTTTTCCGAGCGGATCCTGGTCAACGGCGAGGACGTCGTCGTTCGTGAGCAGCGAGAGCGTGAAGTCGTCGAGTTTTTCAAGATCGCAGCCGATGAGCAGCGGCGAGGCGAGCAGACACCAGAGGCTGATGTGCGTGTATTGCTCGTCCGGCGTGAGCCGGGTCGGATGTGGGTTGCCCCAGCCGACGTGGCCGACGACGAGCATGTCGGGATCATTCCAGTTGCCGGGCTTGGCGAACGGCGCGGCCCTGTCCTGCTGGTCAAAACCGATACTGCTCATGCTCTCCCACGTGTCGGTGATGTCGTAGGTCGTGCGCCAGCAATTGCCATCGACCGATGCGCCCCATTTCCAAACATCGGACATGCCGTATTGGCACACACTGAAAACGATGTCGCGCTTCTGCTCGCGCAAAAATTTTCCCATCAGGCGATACGGATAAGTCGCGGCTTCGACATCGCTTTTGCCCTTCTCGCCTGCCGCCCACGACGAAATGCTTTTGTCCGTGGCCGCTTTCCCATCGGCGATGCTGCCGTAGCTGCACCAATCATATTTGAAATAATCAAAACCCCACTTCGCATACGTCTGCGCGTCCTGCTGTTCATGCTGAAAACTTCCCGTGCAACCTCCGCATGTCCACGGGCCGGGCGAAGAATACAAACCGATCTTCAACCCCAGTCCGTGAACGTAATCCGCCAGACCTTTCATGTCGGGAAAGCGCGCGTTCGGCACGACGAAACCGTTCGTGTCGCGAAACGGCCCTTGCAGCGTCGGGTCATTCGATTCGCGATTGTTCTGCCAGAAGTCATCGATGTTGACGTAAGTCCAGCCGTGGTTGGCGAGGCCGCTCTTGACCAGCACATCGGCGGCAGCTTTCACTCTGTCGGCGGAAACCTCTTGCGCGAAGCAGTTCCAACTGTTCCAGCCCATCGGCGGCGTGAGCGCGATCTGGTCGCCGCAGACGATGCGGAATTTTTTCTCCACCGAGCCGAGGGAATTTTTCGCGCCGAGCATAACGATGTGCTCGCCTTTCATTGCGAGCGCGCCGGTGATGCGACCTGTGGCCGGATCGAGCTTCAGTCCCTTGGGAAGATTCTGCGCGGAGAAGCTCATCGGGCGGTCGCCAGTCGCGGCAATGGTGAACAGGAACGGCGACCCGGGCCGCACGCCGAAGACGGATGCGCCGTTGATGCGCGGCGAGGCCGGTGCGGGCGGGGTGAGAATGTAGGGCGCGACCGATGGGGCGGCTATTGAGTTGGCTGCAAGCATGGCCATCGACAGCAGGGAGAGAGAGAGTCGTATAAGGGTGTTCATAGGAGTTAAGGTGTTCATAGGCGTAAGGTATTTATGGGAAAAATGGACCGGCGTAGGCCGGACGCGGAAAGGAATCGGAGCTGCGTTCAGCGGGCCGGGGCCGTCGGGCTCAG
>DAITQE010000430.1:0-799 GCA_036833235.1 Opitutus sp. | reverse complement strand
GACAGCAGCACGGCGGCGTAGCCGCCGGCGGGAACGGTGAGCGGCGTTTCTTCTCCGGCGAACGTGACGAACAGGTAGCCGTCTCGATTCTCATGATAACGTGGCGCTGCGGTTCAGCGCGCTTGAGGGCGGAGCCGGCAGGCATAGCCCCATTGGTCCTTCATATTTTGGATTTTGATCAGAAGGCTGTTTTTTCCCTTTTTCAGGCGGAGCGGAACAAGGTCCTCGTCGAGTTTGCAGGGGCGCCGGACCCATTGGTCGTCCACCAGTGTTCCGTTCACCCAGATTTTGATTCCGTCGTCGCTGCCGATGCCGAACAGGGCGTCCGTTTCGTTTGGCACGTCGACTTCGGCCCAGGCGTAGCCAACCCAATAGTCGCAATTGTCGAGACCGTCGGCGAGATTCACGTAACCTCCGTTCGCCGTGACCTTCTGCCATCGGCAGACGGCTCCGTCGACTGCCTGCCGATTTCCCGCGGCCGGTTGAACACTGCCGGCTCCGGCGTCGTCGAACCAGTTCGAGTTAAACGCATTTATCTGGGTCTTTCTGGTGATGCCCGAGCTGACTTGCAGGGACTTCATCACCACCGTTCCGTCGGCTTTGGTGTGATCGGTGCCGGATTCGGAGAACTCCTCTTGCGGGATTGGGATCGGCTTCAACACGAGCCACGAGGTGATCGGAATTTCAGCCTGCGATTTGGTGGAATACCAAGCCCGCTCTGCGACCGACCGGGACGTCTCTTCGGGGACATCCCTGGCAAACTCAAAGGCGGCAGGGGTCGCGACGCCATGATCAATCG
>DAITQE010000429.1:0-4187 GCA_036833235.1 Opitutus sp. | reverse complement strand
GCACGGGGCTACCCCCCAACATAGCCCGCTGCGGGAGCAGCGGGACGGCGAACGCAGCGTTCATCAGAGCGATGGCCGATCCTCCATAAAAACCCCCGGTGGTTTCTACCGCGCCATTCTCATTCCCCCCACCGATCACATGTCGGTCGAAACGCTGCAGCGCCTCCTCGCGCTCGCACGCGATGGCGCGACCATCCTCTTCGTCGATCGCTTCCCCGCCGACGTCTCCGGTTTCGCCCGGCTCGCCGAACGCCGCGCGCAATTCGCCGCCGAGCTCGCCCGTATCCAACTTACCCCCGACGAAAACGGCCTGCCCACCGCCAAGCTCGGTCGCGGCCGTATCGTCGTCGCGCCACTCGCCACGTTGCTCGCCCGCGCGCCGGTCACGCGCGAACCGCTCGCCGATACCGGCCTCAGTTTCATTCGCCGCCAACTCGACGACGGCTACGTGTACTTCATCGCCAATCTTACCGCCCAACCCTTCGAAGGCTGGGTGCCGCTCGCCCGACCCGCGAAAGCCGCCATCGAATTGAATCCACTTCGCGGTGACACCGGCATCGCCATCCTTCGCCAGCATAATGGCGTCGCCGAGGTCTATCTGCAGCAGGCCCCAGGCGAATCTTTTTTCATCAAAACTCTCACCACGCACACGGTCGCGGGCTCTTCCGCGCGCCTCACGCATCCGGCCAGCGCTTCGATTATGCTCGATGGCGAGTGGCATGTCACAGCCGTGCGCGGCGGCCTCGAACTTCCTCCCTCATTCACCACGCGCGGGTACAGTTCGTGGACCACGCAAGGCGGCGAGTGGGAGCGCTTCGGCGGCACCGCGCGCTACGAAACCGAGTTTACCCTCCCTGGGAGCGCGGGCGTCCCGCCTGCTTCTGTAGCCAAAGCGAAACCCGACGACTGGCTCCTTGACCTGGGTGACGTGCGCGAAACCGCCCGCGTCTTCGTCAACGGCCACGAAATCGATCTCCTCTGGTCGCTGCCGCTGCGGACGAAAATCGGGCGGTTCCTCCAACCCGGCAAAAACACGCTCGCTCTCGAAATCACGAATCTCGCCGCCAACCGCATCCGCGACCTCGATCGTCGAAAGGTCGCCTGGAAAAATTTCTACGAGATCAATTTCGTGAACATCTTCTATCGCCCCTTCAACGCCGCCGACTGGCCGCTGCAGCCTTCCGGCCTGCTCGGCCCGGTCATGCTCACGCCACTCGCAGCCACGATCCCAGCATCAATCCCGTGAACGCATCCGCACGCAAATTTCCCCGTAGCCTCGAGCGTGAGCGAGTGGACGAAAACTCAGCGCTTGGTGTAGGTAGCGTGCTCGCCGCGCTACCTACAGTTCAGCCTAGGAATCGCTAGGTTTTCACACAGTCTTGTGAGCCAGTGGAGAAACAACCACTCGCTCACACTTGCAGCTAAATTTAGACCTCAACCACTCCCGCCCTCCGTTGCTCGTTCCTAATCCATGAGTGATCATCAGTGTGAATTACTGGTTACTCACTCCGATCCGTTCTTCCCATGAAATTTATTCGCCCCGCTCTCATGCTCGCCACTGTCCTTACCGTCACCTCCGCCTTCGCCGCCAACACCGTCATTCCGCTCTGGCCCGAGGGCGTCCCCAACGCCAAGCCGTCACTCGGCGAAGAACACCTCGAGCAAGGTCACATTTCCAACGTCTCAATTCCAACTCTGACCTTCTACGGTCCCGCCATTGATCGCCCCAACGGCACTGCCGTGATCATCTGCCCCGGCGGCGGTTACACTCGCCTTTCAACTGAACGCGAAGGCGTTCAATACGCGAACTGGCTCAGCACCCTAGGCGTCACGTCCTTTGTTTTGAAATACCGCATGGCGGAGTTCGGTCACCCTGCGCCGCTGCAAGATGTCCTTCGCGCCGTTCGCATCGTGCGCTCGCGGGCCGCTGAATTCAAAATCGACGCCGACCGCATCGGCGTGATGGGCAGCTCCGCCGGCGGCCATCTCGCCGCCAGCGCAGGCACACTGTTCGATCACGCGGATGGAAAAACCGGCGCGCCCCTCGACTCCGTGAACGCGCGTCCCGATTTCCTCATCCTGATGTACCCCGTGATCACGATGTACGATCCCGTCGCTCACGTTGGTTCGCGCGAAAATTTGATCGGCACCCATCCCACCCCCGAACTCACCCGGCTGATGTCCGTTGAAAAACAAGTAACCGCCCAGACGCCTCCGACGCTCCTCATCCAAACGCAGGAGGACAAGACCGTGCCGGTCGACAACAGCATCCTGTTCTTCCAAGCGCTCACCCGCGCGCACGTTCCGGCCGAGATGTACCTGTTCGAACACGGCTCGCACGGCATGGGCATGCGCGACGGCCTCGGCACCGCCTCCGACTGGCCCAAACGCGCAGAAGAGTGGCTGCGCGCCCGCGGCCTGTTGACTCCCGAAAAACACTAGCAGCAGCTTCGCCCTGCAACGCCCAGCAGTAGGGCGGTGTCTCTGACCCGCCCATTTATTTACTTCCAAGACCGGGTCAGAGACAGCGCTCTACTCCAAACCCGCCGTCGCCACGGCTCCCCTTGGGTCAGCAATTTATTCTCCACCATGCCCCGTTTCGTTCTCAGCGCATTCATCGCAGCCGTAACTGTCGTCGCCGCCAGCGCACAAACCCTGGCCCCAACTCCCGCCACCAGCGCTCCGGGACCCAACGCCGGCCTCCCTCCGACCCAAATCAACTCCGGCCGTTTTCGTCCCGCGTATCCAGTTCCGTATGCGCCAGCAACCGCCGAACAAATCAAAACCGTGCTCGATCGCGTGCTCGGCTATCTCGATGCCACGACGCCGATCAAACTCATCGATCGCGACACGAAAGCACCGGTCACGGATCTGACGCACCTGCCGCCCAACGTCGCCCTCGAGCGAGGTCCGTTCATGCTCACGAGCTATGAGTGGGGCGTCACCTACGCCGGCATGTTGCTCACCGCGGCCAACACCGGCGATGCCCGCTACCGCGACTACACCGCTGCGCGTCTCACCGCGCTCGCCACCGTGGCAGCTCATCTCCGCGCCCAATCCAGCAATTCCACCGCACCCGACATTCCCGGCCCACAACGCATGCTCACGCTCCGTCCCATGCTCGCCCCGCGCGCACTGGATGACTGTGGCTCCATGTGCGCCGCCATGATCAAGGCGAGTCGCGCCGGCATCAGCCCCGATGCGCTTCGCCCGTGGATCGACAACTACATGAAATGGATCGTCTCGGGCCAGCAGCGATTCTCCGATGGCACCCTCGCCCGCAATCGGCCGATGCCAAATACACTCTGGCTCGACGATCTCTACATGAGCGTGCCGGCACTCGCGCAGATGGGCTCACTCACCGGCGAAACAAAATATTTCGACGACGCCGTAAAGCAGATCGTGCAGTTCTCCTCGCGTATGTTTGTCGCGGAAAATGGACTATACGGCCACGGCTGGGTGCAAGCCATGGAACCGCCCCCTGCGTTTCACTGGGCCCGCGCCAACGGCTGGGCCATCGTCTCCATGGCCGAACTCCTCGACGTGCTCCCCGAAAAACATCCGGGCCGCGCCGCCGTGCTCGAGCTATACCGTGCGCACGCTCGCGGTCTTGCGGCCACTCAGAGCGGTGCCGGTCTTTGGCACCAACTCCTCGATCGCAACGATTCGTATCTCGAAACGTCGGCCTCCGCCATGTTCGTTTACGCGATCGCGCGCGGCATCAACCGCGGCTGGCTCAACGCCCTCGCGTACGGTCCGTTGGTGACGCTCGGCTGGAACGCCGTCGCGCAACAGGTGAACGCCAAAGGTCAGGTCGAAGGAACATGCGTCGGCACGGGCATGGGCTTCGATCCCATGTTCTATTATTATCGTCCGACCAGTGTGTATGCCGCGCACGGTTACGGCCCAGTGCTGCTCGCCGGCGCCGAGATGATCGCGTTGCGCAACGGCAAAGGCGCAGCCGGCATCGTCCATGATGGCGGCGTTCATTTCGACCGCGCCACCGGACGCTAGCGTCAGGAGGACGCGAGCGAAAGATGGCTGGCGAGCGCGAGGAAAACGCAGACGCGAGGAATTTTTCTCATGGGCAATGGTGCGCACGGCCCCAAAAAGAGACGATACGCTAGTCGCGGCATGGTCTTTTGTTTTGGAATCGTATCTTGTAGGCTGCCAGCTTGCTGGCGCGA
>DAITQE010000428.1:0-4193 GCA_036833235.1 Opitutus sp. | reverse complement strand
GATATGCTCGGCGAACGCCTGGGTCTGTCCCCTTTCGAACGGAAGCTGCTGCTGCTCTGTGCCGCGCCAGAACTCGACACTCGGATCGCCAGTCTCTGCGCTCGCGCCCAGGACGACCCGCAGAAACCCTTCCCCACTTTTGCCCTCGCGTTCACGTTGTTCGACGAGGCGGCGTGGGACGTGATGTCGCCGGAACGCCCGTTGCGTTATTGGCGGCTGATTGAGATTCATCAACCCGCCGGGCAAGCGCTGACCGCAAGCGCCCTCCGCGCCGACGAGCGGATCGTCAGCTATCTGAAGGGCCTCAATTTCCTCGATGACCGCCTGACGCCGTTTTTTTCCCCATTGGAACTCGTATCCGGTTCTGCGACACTGAGTGAAACGCAAGAACAACAGGTCGAGTTGATCCTGCGCGGCTGGCAGCAGGCGGTCACCAGCGGTCCACTACCCGTCGTGCAACTTGTGGGCGCGGATCCGCTCAGCAAGCAACTGGTCTCCTACCATGCCGCCACCCAGCTTAACCGGCGCCTCTATCGGCTGAATGCCGAAACTCTTCCGTCCGCTGTCGCGGAGCTGGAAATGCTGGCGCGCCTTTGGCAGCGCGAGAGCCGTCTCCTCCCGCTGGCGCTTTATTTTGATGCCGAGGAACTCGGCGGCACAGAAATGGAGCGCTCGGGGCCGCTGAGCCGTTTCCTGTCCCACAGCGATGGAATATTTTTCGTCGGTATCCGCGAATTCACGCCGCGCCTGGGCCGCGCCCACCAAGCGGTGGATATCGCGAAACCCGACGCCGTCGAACAGCAGTCCGCCTGGGCTGCGGCGCTTGGCCCCGATGCCGCGCATTCTCCCGCGCAACTCGCGGCGCAGTTCAATCTGAATTTGCCCAGCATCGAAATCCTGGCCGGATTGGCCCACGCGCAAGCAAAGGACGGTGCGCGGTCGGTCGCCGGTGCGGCTTGGGACGCCTGTCGGATCAGCGAACGCCCCCGGCTTGATTCACTCGCGCAGCGACTCGAACCGAAAATGACGTGGGATGACCTCGTGTTGCCTAAGGCCGAGGCCGACCTTCTTCATCAAATCGCAGCCCAGGCAGCGCAGCGTAACACCGTGTATCACGAATGGGGATTCGACCGCAAGATGAACCGAGGTTTCGGCATCAGCGCGCTCTTCGCCGGGGAAAGCGGCACCGGCAAGACCATGGCTGCCGAAGTCATCGCGAACGAACTCCGTTTGAATCTCTATCGGATCGATCTCAGCCAGGTCGTGAACAAATATATCGGCGAAACGGAAAAAAATCTCCGTCGGCTCTTCGATGCCGCCGAGGACGGCGGCGCGATACTGTTTTTTGACGAAGCCGACGCGTTGTTCGGCAAGCGCAGCGAGGTCAAGGACAGTCACGACCGCTACGCGAACATCGAAATCAATTACCTGCTTCAGCGGATGGAGTCGTATCGCGGACTCGCGATCCTCGCCACCAATCTGAAAACCGCGCTCGACCAGGCATTCATCCGCCGCCTGCGCTTCATCGTCAATTTTCAGTTCCCGACCGCGGCCGATCGGCGGCGGCTCTGGAGCAAAGCATTCATGCAGCACGAGGCGGACAAAAAATTGCCGGTACCGCCGCTCGGCCAACTCGATTACGATCGTCTCGCGGCGCTCAATCTGACCGGCGGTCACATTCACAATGTCGCGTTGAACGCAGCCTTCATGGCGGCGCACCGCGGCACGCCCGTGACGATGCCGCTCGTCCTCGAGGCCGCGCGTGCGGAATTCCGCAAGTTGGACCGGCCAATCAACGAAGCAGAGTTCAAATGGACCGAACCCGTCGCAACGAAAGCGCCTGTCGAAAAAGAAAAGCCGGTGATGGCATGAATATCAACCTGCACATCGAACGACTCGTGCTGGACGGATTGCCGTTAACCTCCGGCCAGAGCCGAACTGTTCAAGCCGCGCTCGAACGCGAACTGGCCGCGCTGTTCGAAGAGCGCGGGATTAAGACGATATCGGGCGGCGCCGTTCCGCATCTTTCGGTAGCGCCGATCCAACTGTCTCCGGACGGCCAGCCCCGGCAGTGGGGCCGGCAAATCGCCCGGACGATTTACGATGGCCTCGCGCCCGCCGCGGCGTCGGCGGATTTCCGAAGCTCGAAGCAGCCTCTCACGCCGGCCGCGCCGCGCGACCGCGAATTTAAGCAGAACACTGTCAGCCAAAACCACGAACATCGCTAACGGAGATTCATTATGCCAAAATCAAAAATCAATTCCTGGTACGGATGGGTGCCCGACCGCCCCGATTATCGCGACAAACTCTATGCGGCCATCGCCGCCCCTCCGACAAAACTTCCAGCAAAAGTGGACCTCAGCGCCGGATGCTCACGCGTGGAGAATCAGGGGCAACTCGGTAGTTGCACCGCCAATGCGCTCGTCGGCAATTTGGAATTTCTCATCAGAAAAGCGGGACGGCGCGTCACGAATCTCAGCCGGTTGTTCATCTACTACAACGAGCGCGAAATGGAAGGCAGCGTGAGCGAAGACGCCGGAGCCGCGATCCGCGATGGCGTCAAATCACTCGTGAAGCTGGGCGTGTGCAGCGAGCAGAGCTGGCCCTATAAAATTGAGCGGTTCGCGCAAAAACCCGGACCCGGGTGCTACAAGAAAGCGGCCGAGCATCAGGTCACGTCCTATCACCGCGTTATCGGGCTATTGCAGATGCGGCAATGTCTCGCCGAAGGCTACCCGTTTGTTTTCGGCTTCGCGGTTTATTCCGGCTTTGAATCCGACGCCGTTGCGAAAACGGGCACCGTGAATTTGCCGAAACCCGACGAGCAGGGTGTTGGTGGCCATGCTGTCTGCGCGGTGGGTTACGACGATGCCGCGAAGCGCGTGCTAGTCCGCAACTCATGGGGCACGGATTGGGGCCGCCACGGATATTTCACGATGCCCTACGATTATATTTCGAACAATAACCTCGCCGACGATTTCTGGACGTTGCGCGCCTTTGAGAACGATTAGCTTGGTCTTTTTTAGAAACGGCCATGCTGCAACATTCCAGCGCCTTAGTCCGCGACGCCCCCCGTCTAACCGCGACGCTCCTTCGGCGCGCGCCGTCGCTCCAGCGCAAGTGCGCCTGCGGCGGCGTCGCCGGTCCCGACGGCGAATGCGAAGCGTGCCGGAAAAAGCGCGAAGCGGGAATCCTTCGACGCAACGCGCTGGGCCCTGAAACCGGATGGCGCAGCAACTCTGCTCCGCCAATCGTCCATGATGTCCTGCGCGAACCCGGACAACCGTTGCACTCCGCGACTCGCGCATTCGTGGAGCCGCGCTTCAATCACGACTTCAGCCGTGTGCGTATCCATACGAATGAACGCGCGTCGGAATCCGCGCGCGCCGTCAACGCTCATGCCTACACCGTCGGAGACGACGTGGTCTTCTCGAACGGCCAATATTCGCCGCAGACGCCAGCCGGCCGCTGGCTGCTGAATCACGAACTGGCGCACGTCGTCCAACAGAGCCAATCCGTTTCAACCGGCGGTTCCTTGGAAATTGGTGATGCGTCGGATCAAAGCGAACACGAGGCGGATCAAGCGGCCGACGCGATCGAAGCCGCTGAACATCTGCGAATGCCTGCCGCATCAACGCGGCCCGTTTTAGCACGCAAGGTGGCAGCAGGCAACGTGAGTTGCACGACGGCAAGACATGGCGCTCCGGCGGATCCGGTCGCATCGCTGACCGCGGCCGAATCGAAGGCGCAAAGTCTGTCCGGTGCGGCGGCAATTCTCGCCGAAGTGGCTTCGGCGGCGGCCGTCATGGATATTGACGTTACAACTACAGGCGTCGGGCAATTCTACCAGACACGTTTCGGACTGCCGCCCGCCGTCAAAGTCGGTTTCCTCAATCGGCTGAGTGGACGGGTCGAGCGCAAGCGAAACGATGCGATCAGC
Source organism: Opitutus sp. (assembly GCA_036833235.1). GTDB lineage: Bacteria > Verrucomicrobiota > Verrucomicrobiia > Opitutales > Opitutaceae > Opitutus. The sequence goes on along the minus strand of DAITQE010000428.1, from coordinate 253 downwards.
GGTGAACTGGAATTATTGAGCGACCGGCTTCAACGCATCTCGGATAACTTCGACCGGCCGATCCATTATCCTTGTATTGGCGGACCGACGACGTTGATGGGCTGCGATGCTCACTGCACCGGAAGGGACGCGACGACCTGCGCGGGCATCAGGGCGATTTTCCTTTGTCCCGGTTTCTGGAAGCTCAGCCCAAATGGCCAGGGGACTTTGTTGATCCACGAAACCGCGCACATGCTTTGGGCCAACGTCGCTC
>DAITQE010000427.1:0-4212 GCA_036833235.1 Opitutus sp. | reverse complement strand
ACGATTGGAGCACAATGGCCGTGGACGACATCGCCAGGATCAGCCCTGCCGCCAACGAGGTCTGGATTCCGAAACCGCACGCCGCCCCGATGGCAGTAATCGCGGCGGCCGTCCCCACAATCTGGAGACCGCCGAGCCCGAGCAATTTCACGCGCATTTGCCACAACCGTTCAGGCTGCAATTCCAAGCCGACGAGGAAAAGCATCATCACCACGCCGAATTCCGCAAAGTGCATCACATCGCCTGATCGTTCACCGACCAAGCCGAGCGCATGCGGTCCGATCGCCACGCCGGCCATCAGGTAACCCAGCACGGATCCCAATCCGAGCCGTTTCGCGATCGGAACAGAAACGACCGCAGCGACCAAATAGATGAAAGCGTGCAACAGCATGGAATCGGTGTGCATGAGGGAAAGGTGGAATCGTCGATTGAACTGCGGGTGTGTTGAGCTGGCTTGGTTGCGAACGTAGCTACGAGCGTGAGCGAGTGGACGATCGAAAACCCCACTCGCTCATGCTCGCAGCCACGTCCGTAATTCCTGAGGCCCCCGACCATAGCCATTGTCATGTCGACGACAACTGGCCCGATCAGGTGGCAAGGCAGAACGCGGCAAACGCGCGGCCTATATCAATGATGCCACCGTCTGCGTCCCGTCGCGCCGCGATGCCGACGCTCAATTATCCAGCGCGGCAAACTCGAACGGAATCCGCGCTTTAACATCCACCGGCTCTCCACCGCGCCGCGGCGCGGTGAAAACCCACTGCGCCACCGCCGTCGCCGCCGCCCAGCCAAACTCGGCCTGCGTGGCCGAGGACACCCGCGGCAGACGCACGCGGCCGTCGCGATCGATCACCACATCGATCTCCGCCCGCCCCGCCGGACCACCGGCCGCCTTCAACGCCGCCGGATAATCCGGACGCACGCCGTAGATGGGCGCGAGTTTTTGATCGAGTCCTTTCGCGCCATGGATCTCTCCACGCCGCATCGCCAGCACAACACGCGTAAGCGGATCGGACACGCTTGCCGCATCGAGCGGGATCGCTTTGAACTCCGCGTGCTTCAGGAGCGAAATTGCCACCGCCCGATTGTGATCGATCGGCCGGTCAAAACCCCAGCTCTCCACCGCCGCCGCGAGCGCCTCACCGTACTCGGGACGCGTCGCTTCACGCACCTTGACGTCCCGCACCGCGCCCGACTCCATCACACGAAACTCGACCGTCGCAGAACCCTTTTCGCCCGCCAGCAGCGGCTCGAGCGGCATCACCGGATCAACCATGAAGCTGGGCATGGGCGTGATCGGCGGCGGTGTTCCGTCGGGCGCGGTAATGCCGTTAGCCTCCAGTATTTCCTCCGGCTTGCCGATGATCTCATCGAACGTAACCAATCCCTCCACTGGCGAGCGCACCGCCAGATCGCCCTGCTGCGCCGGCTGAAACTCCCATTGTTCGAGCGCACGTAACGCGGGCAGGACGAACTCCACGTGAGACGCACCCGTGATACGCGTTGCAATCGCCCGTCCTTCCACTGTTACGACGCTCTTGAACCTCACCTTTCCGGGAAGTTTTCGCTCGACCAGTACGTCCGGGTAGTCACCGGGCGGCGCCACTTTCGCGACCGGTGAGGTCCTCGGCGCGGGTGTGAGCGTCAGCCTTTCCGGCGGAATCATGGCCGCCGATACTTTTTGCTGGCCCACTGTCGGCGAGTAGGCAACGAGGGTTTCCAGACAACACGCGACCGCGTGTCCGGCCTCCGTCGCCGGCGTGAACCCCCACGATTTGACCGCGGCAACAGCCGATTCAGCGAACGCGGCATCGGAATCTTCCAACGCCCGCGCACGCGTCACCCGACCTGTTTCGTCCACGATGAAGCGCACGGTCACCATCCCGCTCTTCTTCGCCTTGAGCTCGGCCGGTGGATATGTTGGCGGCACCCAAGTACGCACCAAGGCCAAGCCATCGGCGTCCAGTTTTTCCGTCGGGCCGGGTTTTGGCGCCGCCGACTCGGTCGCCAGCAGCGGATTAATGAACAAGGTCGCCGCCAGCAGTACTGAGAGTTGTCGAGGGTTGGGCATATGAAAAAAGAGGATGGGGTCGCGCGTCGTCAGGTTGGGGAGATAACTCTCCTCAGCGGAACGTGCCGCGTATCCGAATAGCGGATGTGACGCCGAAAAGCGCGCGCGTGAGGGTGGTTTCAAGTGCTCGTCCAGATCACGTTCAAGAAAACCAGCCGCCGTAAAAGGGGTAAGGCGCGTCAGCCCGTGCGCAGCGCAACGGCGACGCGCTGCTGTTCAAGGCGTCTCGCCCTTGTGGCAGGTTGCACACGTGAGCATTTGGTTGGCTCGATCGATTCGGTGCATCGTCGCAGGAGGATCCGCCGGCCCGGTGATCTCACTGTGGCAGGCATTACACGAAAACATTCTCTCCAGCACCACGCGGTGGACTTTTTCGAAATGCCAATATCCCGGTCGCGATTCGGCGACGAGCGCCGGAAGCGCGTGGCAGCTCATGCACTGCTGATTGTCTTGATTGTCCTGTCTCGCCGGAGGCGGCGCTCGAAACTCGATCGGTGCACGATTTGCCGGAGGCGGCGACGGTTGCCGGCCGAGTTCAGCGAGAACCGCGCGGCCCGCCACACGGCCGGTTAAGAGCGATGGACCGAGAAACGTTCCCTCGAGGCCGGCCTTGCCGTTGATGCCTGCCAGGCCGGTCAGTTCGCCAGCTGCGTAAAGCCCAGGAATGATTTGCTGCTCGCGATCCAGAACGCGGCACGCGCGGTCGATCACCACGCCTCCCATGCTCTTGCGGGTGATTGGGAAAAACTGCACCGCGAAATACGGCGGACCGACGATCGGTCGCGGCACCGGCCCCTTGCCCGGCCCAAAGCGGCCGAACTCGTCGTCCACGCCCCGTCGCACCATGGCGTTGAACGTCGCGAGCGTCTGCTTCAATGCATCGGCCGGCAAGCCGGTGTTCGCCGCGAGCGCCTCCAAGGTTGCTCCTTGTTTCACAATCTCCGGATTGTGCAGGATCAGCGCCTCGACTTTGCGCCGGTCCCCCCAATCGGATCCGGAAACCGAAAATGTGCGCACCGCCTCTGCTCCGAAAACCGCCCAATAAGTCGCCCGGGTCTGCCGCAGCAGAATCGGCATGCCGTATTTCGGAGAAATCCCTTCTGGCATGAATCGCCGCCCTTCGGCGTTGACCCAAACAGACGCAACGCCCGCATACAGACCGCGCTCTTGACCGGGGAACCGCGGATCGGGCAGGCCCGACAGGTAATTCCATTGATGATCGAGACGGCTGACCGCCGCACCGTTTGCACGGGCGATTTCGATTCCTGAACCGATCGCGTTAATACCAGCACCCGCGAGCAAACGCGGCGGGAAGGGCAAATCTTTGGGCCAAACCTCCCGCACCATCGCGAGATTACTTTGAAAACCGCCGGTCGCGAGCACCACTGCCCGCGCGCGCAACTCGAACGACCGGCCGGTTCGCACGTTGGTCAACGCCACACCTGTCACGCGACCGGCGGAACGCAACAGCCCGTCAAGCCGGACATTCCAGCGAAACGAGATTCCCTTCGTCCCGAGGCACTCGCGATAAATCGGCGCGACCAGCGCCACGCCGCGCCCGCGGACCTGATGCACTCGCGGCACGCTGTTGCCCGCCGGCTGGCTGATGCCATCAAACGTCACCCCGAGTTTCGTCAGCCAATGGTAGATGTCCTCATTTGAATGCTCGACATAGTAACTCACCCAATCGCGATTGGCGTCCTCGCCCCACTTGATATAATCGCGATACGCCAGTTCAGGCGAATCGTGAATGTCACGGGCTCGCTGATACGGAGTCGCGATCAGGTTGACAATACCCTGAGCCATCACCGCGTGGCCGCCGAACACCGATGCCATGTCAACCACTGCCACGCTCGCGCCACCGCGGCCCAATTCGAGTGCCGCGGAAAGTCCAGCGATCCCGGCGCCCACCACAACAACATCATTCTTCGCCTCTGCGCCTGTCTCCGCCGCAGCCGCGATCGCTTGTGCCCGGCTGCTCGCCGCTAGCAGACAAAAGCCAACCAGAACGTTGAACCAACTCGGGTTGAACATCGGGAAAACGTTTCGATCGATCGCGAATTGATTACGAGCCAAATCACCGCTTAGGCGGATCCATGCCACGGCCTTTCGTTTTGATCGCGCAATCCATTGCGTCGTAG
>DAITQE010000426.1:0-4212 GCA_036833235.1 Opitutus sp. | reverse complement strand
CGGTGGACCTGTAGGGTCGTCGCTTGCGACGACCGCTGCCTTCGCAAGCGAAGGCCCTACATTCGAACCGACACCCCGGAGATGCGCCCAACGACGTGGCGTTACGACAAACATGTTGGTGCCTGCACTTCGATTGTCAGACGGCCCGTTCGGCGCTCGGCGGATCCCGTACAAAAGTTCCGGAACTCGCCGGATGGCGCTGAAATGGATATGCGCTTAACATGAGCCGAAGGAGAAATCCCCATGCCTACTCCAGCTGCAAAAAAACGCGCACGGAAAGATGCCGGCGAAGGAAAAAAACCGTCCACCCAAGCCGGCGAATTCGTTCGCGAGGAAATGCGCGAATACAAACGCGGCAGCGGCAACGTCCGTTCGCGGAAACAAGCGATTGCGATCGGCCTTTCCGAAGCCCGCCGTTCCGGAGTCAAACTCGGAGCGCCCCGCAAAAGCAAAACCTCGTCGGCCACACGGCGTAAGGCCCAACGGGATACGGCCGTCGGTCAGGGAAGAGCTAAACCGTCCCCCACCCGCTCCCGCGGCGCGAAAAAAGCCGCTCGCACCCGCGCCCGGAAATCAGCCGGACGCGCGCGGCGGTAAAATCTCAATATGGCCTCAGCCACGGAAAACTATCGCGCGCTCACCGGACCTCGATCGGCCCGACCATGAAGCCGCGGTCGGCCAAAACGAGCACCCGATCGCGGGGCATCCTCCTCCGCATCGCCGCGCTTTTTTGGGACACGCTGAAGGCGTACATCAACGACAAGGTTCCCCGTCTCGGCGCGGCCCTCGCATTCTACACCACCGTCGCCGTTGCGCCGTTGCTTATGCTCGCGGTCGCAGTCGCCAAGATTTTCTTCCAAGATCAGAATGCACGGCAACGGATCATTGGCGAAATTGACCAGCTTGTCGGAGGTGGTGCCAGCGAGGCCATCGCGTCCGTGCAGCCCGCGCTCCCGGGCGATAACGCCACGTCGATTGCGACGTGGGTGGGTATTGGCACGCTGCTCATCGGCGGTATTGCGGTATTTGGTCATCTGCAGGACGCCCTCAACACGATCTGGCGCGCGCCCGCTCATACGGGAGAAACCTGGCGTCAGATGGTCAAGCGGCGCGTCTTCTCGTTCGGCACGGTGATCGCCACTGGCTTCGTCATGCTCGTGTCGCTCACGGTCAGTGCGGCGCTCACTTGGTTCGGCGAAAATGCCCGCACGTGGGCAGAGTGGCCAACGGGCGTTTGGGAATCGATCAACTTTTTGCTCTCCCTCGGTGTGATCACGTATCTGTTCGCGATCATTTTCAAATTACTTCCCGACGTGTTTGTCCGGTGGCGTGACGTCTGGACCGGCGCTGCAGTCACGGCGGTGCTGTTTGTCGCAGGCAAAACCGCTCTGGGTTTTTACCTAGCCCGCTCCTCGGTTACTTCAGCGTACGGCGCCGCGGGCTCGGCCATCGTGCTTCTGCTATGGTGCTATTACGCGGCCCAAATTCTTTTTTTTGGCGCGGAATTCACGCGCGTGCACGCGGTGACACGCGGCGGCCGCGTGCCGTTGCCCAAGGAACCCACGCCAGCGTAACGTGCCTATTTCACCTTCCACACGAACAATACCTTTGAGCCATGGATATGCTCACTGAGATTCTCGGCCTCGGCATCGACCCGAAGGACCTCGCATTTAGCCAAATGGCGGCGCGCACGTTGGTGACCTTCCTCTGGTCGCTCTTCCTGCTACACGTCCTAAATCAACGCGTCATCGGACGAAACTCTGGCAGCGATGTGATGCTGCTCGTGGTGCTGGGCTCGGTCTTGAGTCGCGCCATCAACGGCTCGGCCGCCTTCTTCCCCACGCTCGGCGCGTGCGTCGTGTTGTGCGTGCTCTATCGGCTGCTCATGGTCGCCGCGTTCAGATTTCACGCGATCTCCGTGCTCGCCAAAGGCCGCGACTGCGTGCTCGTGCAAAACAGCCAGATCGATTGGGACGCGATGCGTCGTTCAAGCGTCACGCTCGACGACCTCATGCAACACGTCCGGCTCAAGGGCGACACGACCAACCTTGAAGACGTTCGCGAAGCCCGGCTCGAACGCAGTGGCGGAATCAGTATCGTCCGCCGCTCGGGCGATTGAAGGATGCTGAAGGTCGGGCGGGCCGCTGGGAGTTAAGAGCGGTTTCATAGAAACTGTGGTCACGAAAAATCGATTCAGCGTGTCACGAGATTCGAATGTCAGAGTCACCATTCAGTAGCTTATTCCTACTGCTCGATTGGATGATATTCCCATTCGTGTTCATCCGTGTCCATCCGTGGTTAAAAATTCTTCTCTTGTTTCGGAGCCGTGAACCATCAACTGATCCACGTTTCAGAGTTTGATCGGTGGGCCGATCCTGTTTACAGCCATTGCCCCAGCCTGTGTCCCGCACTTCCAACTCACTTCGCGACACGATTCTTCCCTTGGCGCTCCTCGCCGGCGACACAACAGTCACATTCGGTGGCTTGGCGCTAGGCTGGTGGCTGCGTTACGAATCGCCGCTCGCACGACTCGGCGTGGACGTACCTGACGCCACCTTCGAGCGCTACCTCCCGCTGTTGCTGGTCGGCGTGGGCTTGTTAACCGCCGCCTTCGCGCAATTCGGGTTGTACGACGCCCGCCTGCTGCTTCGCCGCTACCAGAGCCTGAACGCGATTATCAAGGGCACGGTCTTCTGGCTGATGGCCTACCTCGGACTCTCGCTCGTCCTAAAGTTCGACCCGCCCATTTCGCGTCTGTTTGCGATCGTCGCATTCGGATGCGTGATCGCCTTGCTGCACCTCTGGCGATCCTTCGCCTACGCCGTGATCACCCGCACGCCCCTGCTCAAACGGCTGCGTCGCCGCACGGTTCTGCTCGGCTGGAACGACGACGCGCGTTCGCTGAGCGACGAGATCACAAAAGACGCCGTGCATCCACTGACCCTGGCCGGTGTCGTGCCGCTGCCGAGTGATACCGTAGACGCAACTGTCCCCGTGCTCGGCCGCGTGGTGGATTTGGAAGCAATCCTGCGGCGGAAATCCGCCGACATCGTGATCGCCACCCGACTCGACATCCCGCGGGACGATGTTCGCCGGATCGTGGAAATTTGTGAGAAAAACTATGTCGAATGGAAAATCGTACCCGGTGCATTCGACATTTTCCTGAGTGGCCTTCGACTCCAGACCATCGGTCGCGTGCCGGTGCTTGGCGTGGAAGAACTCGCGATCAACCGGCTCGTGTCCCGCGCGTTCAAGCGCCTGTTCGATATCGTCGGTAGCGTGGTTGGATTGCTCGTCTCAGCGCCGCTAATGCTGGTGCTAGCCGCGCTGATCAAACGCGAGTCGCCTGGCGGACCCGTCCTGTTCCGTCAGCAGCGCGTCGGCGTGAATCACCGCGAATTTACCTTGCTTAAACTGCGTAGCATGATTCCGGATGCAGCCGCGAGCGATACGCGGCAGCAAAGCACCGGTCGCAATGATGCCCGCCTGCTCCGCCTCGGCAGATTCCTTCGTCGCTGGAATCTCGACGAGCTGCCCCAGTTCTGGAACGTCCTGCGCGGCGACATGAGCCTGGTCGGCCCGCGCCCTGAGCGCCCCTACCACGTCGATCAACTCGCCAACAACATCGCCCATTATCTTCCTCGCCACGTGGTAAAACCAGGGATGACCGGCTGGGCCCAAATCCACGGTCTTCGCGGAGACACCGACCTCGCCGCCCGCGTGCAGCACGACATTTACTACATTGAAAACTGGAGCATCTGGCTCGACGTGCAGATCGTTCTCCTAACCTTCGTGCGCTGGAAAAACGCCGGGGAAGCGTAGGACAAGGCCGAGACCGTCAGTGCCAACGGTATTGGCTTATGGGGTACGTTCCGGGTTCGGGTTCTGCCGCCTTTCGTTTTGATCGTGCAATCCGTTGCGTCGTAGGACGCGAGCTTGCTCGCGCTTCAATCGCGCCAGCAAGCTGGCGGCCTACAAACTACCATTCCAAAACAAATGACCTTGATTCGGGCTCTGCGCTTGGCTCTTAGCTCTAGACTAGACTCTTAGCTCCGGCATGCATCCTCAGCGGAAAAGCTTCAGATAGTTTCGGAGGCGACGCACCGTGGCCGAGTACGATGTTTCTCCCGTGACAATCTGCGTGATCAGCTCGCTCAATCGCTGCCCGTGACGGGACAACAAGCCCGCGCGCAGTCGCGGACAATCATAGAG
>DAITQE010000425.1:1574-4234 GCA_036833235.1 Opitutus sp. | reverse complement strand
TCGTAGTAGTAAACAACGTACTTCAACCGCACGCGGTACCACTGATGCTGCTCCGCCTGCCAAATCTGATCGAGGGTCGTCAGGACTATCGGCGAGACATCGGCTCTCGCGCTCTCACTAACTGCTTCTTCTGCATGCAGACAGCTCGAAGCCAACCGCGTGGCTGCGGTGAGAATTATCATCGCTGCCAAGCCTCGGGTGCTTCGCGTCGAATTCCGTCGTTGGATCGATAACATTGCTTTGCCGGAAGGGCTGGCGCCGTCGCGGCATCTCTTCTTCGTTCGGTACGTCGAAACCTGAGTTAAATCTTATCGGCAAACGAAGTTTTCCCGTTGTTTTCAGGTCGCAGCAGCATCCCCCGCCTGTTTTGCAAATCAACCACCGCCTCACGCTGGCAGCACGGTGGAGACAACCCTCATGACGTCGTCCATGGTGTACGGCTTTGGCACCATTCCGCGAAAGCCATGCGCCCGAAAGTTCGCCACGACCGGATCCTTGGAATAGCCGCTGGACACGATTGCGCAGACCTCGGAGTCCATCGTGCGAAGCTGCTCCATCGCCTCTGCGCCGCCCATTCCGGCGGGCACCGTCAAATCAAGTACCACCAGTGCGTAACGATCGGCGGCGGCCATCGCGGCGGAGTACTCTTTCACCGCAGTCGCGCCGTCTGCGACCGCCGTCACGCGCAACCCGATCCGCTCCAGCAACAACGTCATGAAGGCCCGGATCGATGGCTCATCATCCATCACCAATGCCCGCCCCGATCGTTTGACAACCGGCGCCGCATCAATGGCTCTATCGTTCACCAAGCTTTCGCCGTCGGCGGCTGGAAACCAAATATCGAACGTCGTCCCCTTCCCCACCGTGGATTTCACGTCGAGGTGTCCCGAATGTTTTTTGACGATCGAGTAAACCGTCGCCAAACCCAAGCCGCTGCCGCGCTGCTTCGTGGTGAAATACGGATCGAAGATGCGCGAGATGTCCTCCGGGCCGATTCCCGACCCTGTATCAGAAATCGTCAGCTTGAGATAGCGACCCGCCTTGAGCGTGGCTATGACGCCCTTCCGAACTTCGTCATTGCGCAACATGATGCGCACCACGCCGCCCGTCGGCATCGCTTGCACCGCATTGATCACCACGTTGTGAACCACCTGCGCTACCTGGCCCTTGTCGGCGTCAGCCGGCCAGATGTCCGGCGCGACATTGAAGTCGCAACGAACGTTCGAGCCGTGGAGCGCAAAACCTGCGGCCTCGTGCACGATGTCGGACAGCAACACGGCCGAGCGCACCGGAGCGCCGCCTTTTGAAAACGTGAGCAATTGCTGCGTCAGATCGCGGGCTCGCAGGGCCGCGCGTTCGCTGTTACGCAGGCAATGTTCGTCTTCCGCATCGATCTTCCGGTCGGCCAAAACAAGGGAGATGTTGCCCAGCACAACGGTGAGCAGATTATTGAAATCGTGAGCAATACCTCCTGCCAAAACGCCGAGTGATTCGAGTTTCGACGAGTGAAATAGCTCCGCCTCCAAGCTCCGTGCTTTCTCCATCTGATCCCGAATCTGCTCGGTCTGTCTGCGCACGCGATGCTGCAGCGCGCGCACCCACCCGAGCCCAACCAGCACGGCGATCATCAGCAATCCCGCAATGAGCATCATCCGCCTAACCGTCCACCATGGCGCCTGCCGAAGAATGCGAACATCGGCCGGCGAACGCAGGTGCAAGCGCAGCGCTTGCGGTTTGTTGTATTCGCCGAATTGAACTTCGTAAACGCCCGTCAGCGCCAGCAGGCTTCCCGGGCGCCATAGTTTCTCCATCGGAGTAGCACGTGCGCCAAGGACGGATTCAAAGATCAGACCGCCCGATTGGCAGATCAATGAGCGCCCTTCTCTCCTCGTTCCTATGTCCAACAACAGGCCTTCGACCTCCACGAGCCTTCCGTCCAGTTCTGGATTGATCGCGCCCAGCCGATTCAACTCCAGCGGTTCCGGCTCCCGGGCAGACGCGAGCTTTCGGAAAATTGCGTCACGCAACACCACGCGATTGCTCTGCCGGCCCGGCAAACCAACGACCTCCACGCGGTCTCCCGGCATCACCCGCGTTTGCTCCCGGCTCAGGACCAGGAGACCTTGATTCCCCTCCTGGATGCTAAGCGATACTCCCGGTATTTGATTCAACACGACACCCATGATCCGGACTTGATGAATGAATGCATCCAGCGTGCTGAACTGGCGAAGACTCGCGATCGCTCGCAACGGCGTGCTGAATGGGTCCGCCGGCTTCGGTGACTCGACGTCGATATCTTCGTTTCTCGAAACCCACAGGCGAACGGCGGTCAGCTGTCGATTGGCATTCGCCTCCGCCACACAGACCCCTTTCATTTTCACCGCGCAACCCACCAGACCCGCCGTGCGCGCGCCCGAAGGCACCAGCGCCGCAAACTCCCCGCCAGAGGTGGTCAGGTCGAGTCTGGTCCACGGGCCTTTCATCGGCGTCGCCGCCCGCACGTACCCGCTCAAAAGAACCCGCTGGCCTTCTTCCACGCCCGTGAGCACATGCTCCAACGTAACTGGCCGCGCCTCCGGCATCCCCAGCAGGTTGTTGATATCGATGGCATCCGCATGCACGATTGGCGCGAAATCGCCGGCACCCGAGACGCCTCTCAC
>DAITQE010000425.1:0-1564 GCA_036833235.1 Opitutus sp. | reverse complement strand
CCTCTCACCTCGACGCGCGCGCCGACCTCCGGCACGGTTTCAAGCGCAGATGGCAGCTGGACTTGAATTCCACCACTCGCATCGAGGATGAAGCAGATTTGCGACGTCGGATGAGACCAGATCACGCTGCCGCGCAGGCGCACCTTGTAACCGCGCTCGGCTTCGTCCACCTTCAACTCTCGGACTTGGTCGATCATTCTAAGAAGAGGCAGCCCCTGACTGGGAGCGGGCGCTTCCTTCAGTTTTTTGGAAAGCCGGAATAGTCCTTGATGCAGCACCCACTCCGCTCCCTCGAGAGCGGAATACCCCACGACGTCCACGCGCTCGCCAATTTTCACGACACGAGTCATCGCCGTCTTGACTGCGATTTGGCCCGTCTCATCCCGCAGCACCAATTGCGAGCCGGGGGTCTGCGATCGGACTAAACCGGTCACGCACAAAAAAGAATTCGGCGGCAGCGACGGCAGCGCATCGATCGGTGTCTTGGCCATATCGAAACGCTCGTCACGATCCAGCCAGCCGGTGATTTCGATGTCGCGCTCGTTTGAAACCCAAAGGTCGATCTTCGGTGTAGTGGTTCCGGGCTGAGCCTCGCCTGAATAAAACGCTTTGATCCGCACAAACGCACCTTCCACCTGCGGCACCGGGTTATCGGTTCCGATTAGCACGCGCGCAGCCACATGGCTGCCTTCCACGTCCAACTCCAGCAAGAGGTGCGTGGGATCAATCTCTGCCTGGCGATTCACATATCCCTCAATGGTTGCCAAGTGAGCATTGAGCCGATCCACATCCTCGATCCGTCCTTTCGCGGACAGCACTGGAATCACGGCATTTTTGTCGAGCACCGTGATCTTTGCGTCGCGAAGCCGCAGACCTTTTTCCGGCACCATCCGTCCTTGAACGCGAAAACGCTGACCGGATTTCAAACTCGGTGAGGCAGATTCAAGCGCGATGTACATGTTCGCGCCGCCATCGTTTCCCCACAACAGTTTCCAAAATGGATCATAGTAGAGGCTTGTGATTTCAATATCGACGCGGTGCTCCTCCCTTCTCTCGCCCTCCGGCACATCCGAGATCTGAGCCAAGCTCGTCAACGTCGGAAAACGGTCCGCACCCTCCCCAGTCGGGGAGCTCTCGCCCGCGATGCACAGTGCCGTCAGGTTTAACCATAACCCGACGAACACGACTGCGCGCGCCAATATCCGGAAAAAACGGGATGGCGTGAAGGGTATGGTCGAAAGGGTCAAGTGAGTGAAAACTCCGTCTGCGTAGCGACACTGGCCGGCTCGAAATGAAGAAAAATTCACAACGGCACTTCGACGGATTTGCAAGCCAATGGTCCGTGGGAAGGGAACCGAAGGAGTGTTAAGGCGCGGCACCGTCCCGCAGAAGCGTGAAGATTAACGAGCGGCCGAGCCAATTTGTTGGTCGCTCTATTCCTCGCGCTCTGGAAACAGGTGCTCCGCTCTACTGTTTTGGTGCCTTCCGCTATGCCAATTTCCCGATCGAGTCGTATCCATGCCGACGCCATTCCGTCGGTGCCATTTACCACACGGATTGCCTC
>DAITQE010000424.1:0-4235 GCA_036833235.1 Opitutus sp. | reverse complement strand
GGCCCAATGCTGCGCTCTTCAACGTCGGCGCGAATACCGCGCTCGGCGGCGGCTTCAGTGCGACGACCAAGCGCGCCCAGACGGACCGCAATTTCGAGACGCTGTCGTTGATCGGCGGTTCATGGGACTACAAACGCAGCACCGCCGACGTGAACTACGTCCTCATCCCGGACAAACTCGCGATTCGCGCCAACGCCGTCTGGTTCGATCGCGGCGGCTGGCGCATGAACGAGTTCGAGAAGACCAAGGGGATTACCTTGGCCGCGACTTACAAAATCACACCCAAGACCGAGGTTCGGCTCGATTTCGCCAACGATCAGTTCGCCCGCAATAACACCGTAACATGGATGCTCGAGAACCTCACGGGCTGGGATGGCGTGACCGTGTTTGACCGCCCCCTGACGAACGCGGTGCTGAATAGCGGCCTGCCCACGGATGCCGCTGGTCATACGCTTGCGCTCAGCCGCCAGGGCGCCACTGAGGGCGTCGGCCGCCAGGCTTCGCCTTATTACCTCTACGCGCCAAGTTCCGGCGCGACGTCGATCATCAACTATCAAAATGAAGCCGTCACCCGCCGCGGCGACGACAGCAATTTCACGCCGGTTCTGTGGAACGGGAGCCTCTTCGTTCGCGGCAACGGTCGGCCTTCTGGCAACAGCGATGTCGGCACGATGTTGTACCAGGCCCAGAATGGCCTGGCCCCCGATCGTTTCGACCGGGCGATCGCCGGCAGCAAGTTCCGGCTGCCCAACAAGCAGTTCACCAACGGTGTCGCCGAGCCCTTCTTCACGGAAGTGATGAAGGACTATGGAATCACGGTGTCCCACCAGCTCACGGGTAATCTTTTCCTCGAAGCGGCGGCGAATCTGAATCTCGTGCACGACCGCCCGCTCGCCTCGATCAACGGCGCGCGCTCCACGAAGATCGACATCAATCAAAAGCTGCCCGACGGCTCCACGAATCCCAATTTCCTCCAGCCGTTCTTCGATTCGCAGATCGGGTATAACAACCAGTACCGCAACAATGCCGGCCTGCGCGCGGCCTTGGGTTACGTCAAGGATCTCGGCCGATGGGGCCGCTACACCTTGAACGGCGCCGTTTCCGCCAGTGAGCGCACGATCAAAGTCGAGAATTACAACTACAGCATGGCGGATCTGCCCGATCCGCGCATGTGGCAGAGCGGCGATGAACAGATCAAAATCCGCTACTACTGGAATCAGCCCGCCGGTGACCGCTCCCTGAATCCGGCGATCCTGCCGGGATCGGCCACCTTCATCAACTGGGGCAACGGCAGTTCGCTCGCGCCGATTACGACGAGCGGCGTCGCGGCGCCCAAATGGGTCCTCAACAACTGGTCGGATAGCGTCGAAAAGTTCAGCTTTGCCCGGCTCGCGGCCAGCGCACGCTATTTTGACGACAATCTCGTCCTGCTCCTGGCCACCCGTTTTGATAAATTCCATACCCTGCGGCACGAGCGTGTTGCCTTCGGTGATCTGCCCACGACGTGGGATGGCGTCACCAAATACTGGAGACCCGACGCCCCGTCCGACTGGCTGACCCTGGGCTACATTCCAATCACCACGCCGGCCACCACCACTCCCATTATCGGAGCCAACCGTCCCCGCGTCAACGCCCCCTTGCCCTATACGCTCAGCAACAATGGCGTCCAGGTACGGGACCCCCGCTACGCCGGCAGCCGCTTCCGTGATGACTATAATTCTCCGGAGGCCAAAGGCACGGGCGTGACCGGCAGCTATGGTCTCGTCTTCCGCCCGCTCCGCTTCATGGACGTGGCTGTTAATTACGCCACGGCGTACGTTCCGCCGCCGGTAGGAACCTATACGCTATTTGGTGAGCCGGTCACCCCCGAGATGGGCGCCAGCAAGGATCTGAGCCTGCGCTTCCATTTCTTCGGCGACAAGCTGGCGGTCAACGTGGGCGGCTTCGACGCCCTGAGGCATTATACACGCGGTGACCCGCCGTGGAAGGGCAACGTGAACAGCCTGATCAGCCGCGGTGCCTGGAATGACCCAGCTCCGGGCAACCAAAGTGTCAACAACCTGGGCATCACTCCCATTACCGGCACCGACTATACCAACACCCATCAATACGGCCAGGAACTCGAGATCGTCGGGAAGATTGGCAAGAATCTCCGGTTGACGCTCAACTACGGCAAGGGACGACTCGTTAACTACAACCGCTGGCCGCTCGGCCAGGCGTTCGCGGCGGCGCATATGAATGAGTGGCAGCGGCTCTTGGAGGCCGCGGGCGGCAAGCTGGACACGAGCGTCAAGCCCGCCAACGCCCCCCACGCCCCTGGCACCGCCATCGCTGATCCGGCCCTGACGGACGCGGCTATCATTGCCGCAGGTGGCACAGCGGGCGAACGGAGTGGGGCAGTCGTCGATTACAACAACATTTGGGTGAACTTTGAGCAGCACTTCACGCAAGTTAACCAGATCGGTATCGGCAACGATCGCTCCACGGCGAATTTCTTCGCCGATTATACATTTTCCCAAGGCTGGTCGAAGGGAATCAGGGTCGGGTTAGGCTATCAATGGCGAAGCGACAACACCGTCGGCTACCGAGCGAACGACACCATTATCAATCCGAACTACAATCCGGCTTTGCCCGAAACAACTCTCGGTGGCACCAACTCCAAGACGCTCGACGATCCCGCGGTCGACGGCAATACGCCGATCTACACCAAGCTCCCCTCGACGATGATCGCCACGTTTGGCTATACGCGGAAACTCAGCCGGGGTTGGCTCAACGGCAAGGAACTGGTGCTGCAGCTCGTGATCAAGAACGTGCTGAACACCCAGGGTATCTACTATCAGGATAGCAACGTCTCGCCCCGCCCGCCGAACGGTGACATCACGAATCCCAGCCGCGTGAGTGTCCCCAGTGCCATCGGTGTTTTTGAGCAGCCGAGAAGCTTCATGCTCACCGCCACCTTGAAGATGTAGTCGCGTGGCCGACGGCGCAGGCGAATCACCTGTCATTCACAAGCCTGCCGTCGAAAGACGGCAGGCTTTTCTCATCAACGCTTACATATTCCGATCATCGAAGGTGCCAAGGGGTGTGGCTGACCGACGTGATTCCCGCGCTGGTCGCGGCCGGTACGCCGGTGTTCGGCCGCGAAACTAATCCTACGTTCACGTCCGCGGAAATCGGTCGAGGCACCGTCAAGATGGGCGACATGATCTTCAAGGGCTATGATACGAGTTCGACTGCGACGAAACCCGCAGTCGAAAAGAAGCCGCAGCATTGCTCCGTTCAGGTGCCCGGCCCAAAGAGGATCATTTTTCATCGGTGGAGTAACCCGATAGGTTACCCGAACCGAAGCGCCTGGAGTGCGCGAAATCCGACGGCATCGTGCGAACAACGGGTCGGGCGTACGCGCATCCGAAAACCGGTGACGCCGTGAACTCCGCCTAAATAAAACCGCGGCTCCCGTCGTGGACGGGCAAGTTCGCTGGTCGGTCTGAACGGGAATGCGTCGCAACGGCCGGTCGGCGATTCCGGACTTGCGGCCGATGCCGGCCGCCGTGGCCGAGCTGGCCGGTGCTCGCGGGAGTGGCACGGCCGCCGGACGGCAAGCCGGCGTGCGCGGTTCGCCGGAACTGGGCGCGACGCGAAAAATGCCTTCCAAGTTACCAGTGAAAATTGCGGGACGCTTCGTTGCGCCGTCGCGAAAGAGTAAGCGGATGCCCACCGGTTTAGGTCTTCCCCCACCAGTTCGCCCCCGCTCGATCCCTTAACATGGTCACCACCTTTCGCTTTCCGGTCCACGTTCTTCCCTGTCTGCCGCGCACCAGGCACTACGCGCGACCGCGATTCTTTTCCCTGCGTTGGGCGGCCGCGTCCATCAATGCGGAAGCTCCACGCATTGCTTTCGCCGTCAGCGCTCCGGATGGGGCAGCGAGTGCAGTGAACCCGGGTCTCGTCGCATGGCGGCCATGTGCGGCCCCGTGAGAATCGTCCGTGAATTTTACCTCCTCAGCAATTTCGCCGCGTTGCGCTAAAACGAAACATTCCCCCAACGATGAAAACCCCTGCTGTCCGCTCCGTTGCCACTATCCCGTCGCAATTACGAGCGATGATTTGCCGTGCGGCGACCACCGTTCTGTTGGCGCTATCGTCCGCCATCGGCGCGCATGCGGCGTCGAACACGGCGGATACTCTAACGACAGGAACCGATCTCTTCGCGCCGACCAACTGGAGTCTCGGAA
>DAITQE010000423.1:0-4246 GCA_036833235.1 Opitutus sp. | reverse complement strand
CTTTCGAGCTTTCTCGGCGTCCGGTGCCATCTTGTGCGCATCGGCGAAAAATTTCGCCGCCTCGTACTTCAAAAACCCCTTCCAGGATCCATTCACACATCCGACGCTTCTGTCCCGATGATCGAGGGACGCATCGTCACCTCGGACCTCGTTCACTTTGCTGACGGTTATCCGTTTCTCGCCATCAGCGAAGCCTCACTCACTGACCTCAACGACCGCATCCTTGAGCATGGTGAAGACGCCGTGCCGATGAACCGCTTTCGCCCGAACCTCGTTATATCCGGCTGCGCGGCCTTCGCCGAGGACACGTGGTCGCACATGCGAATCGGCGAAGTCACCTTCCGTGCTGGCGGTCCATCGAGCCGCTGCATCGTGACAACCACCGATCAGATTACCGGCGAGCGTCCCGGCAAGGAACCGCTTCGCACGCTTGCAACTTACCGGCGCGACACCTCGGATCCCAGCGACGTGAATTTCGGCCAGAATTTCATTAACGAAACGAAATCCGGCACGCTGCGCGTCCGCGACGCGGTCATCCCCATGTAGGTGGCGCGCTCGCCGTGCCACGTCTGGTCCGTCACGCGGCGACCGCATGCGCTCGCCCTACCGACCGGCCTCACTCTCGTCGCCAACTCGACAACTCAACTCTTCGCACGCTTTGCTGCAATGGCCCGCAGTTCTTTCACAACCAGCAAATCTTTTTCCCGGCCAATCGCTTCCTTTGCCGCAATTAAATCCTCCAGCGAGATAAGCCAATGAACACGGCCATCCACTTCGAGTCTTTCGGCCCTGCTTTTTAGCCGCTCGAAATCGCCCACGCCAAGGACCGACGACAGGATATCGATGACGCCTACCTCCGTTTGAAGATAAAGATTCTGGAGCGGCGTTCCAGCCGGTGGCACATCCAGGAAAGACAACCGCTGCGACGTCATTCGATGCCGCGGCTTCCATTCCGCAAGCACACGTCGAAGGGTCTCCACATTCTCACCGGTCAAAACAGCGCAAATATCGATGTCACGGGTGACTTGGGCTGAGCCGTGCGCAACCGCCGCATAGCCTCCCACGATGACAAACTCGAAACCGGAATCAGCGAGCTTCGCTAGTAATTGGCTGAAGTCGGGCGTCACGTTGGCGTTTTGCTTCTTCCAATTTAAGAATGAACGCCAGCGCAGCGTCATGCTGACGCCACCGTTCTTTCACGGGCAAAGCAAGATTTGTGTCCAGCAAGTCCAAATCGATTCCTGCTTTGGCAGCCACCTCCAGCGGATCGGAGCCTTTCATTCCCAAAGATCGACTCGCTCCAGTGTCTCTGCAACTCCGTTCTTCACCCTTCACTGCTCACTTTCCCGCGCGCCGCTTTGTGCTTCGCGCGGTGTTTCTTCGATTCGATCATCCGCATTTTCTGCGCCCGAGTTTTCGGGCGTGTCCGTCGCCTTTGCGCCTCCTTCTCCTGTTTCGCCGCATCAGTCGCGGCCTGCGCGCGCGCCTCGAGCTTGCCGCACAATTCCCGCCAGGCCAGCTCGCGATTCGCTGATTGTGATCGCTCCGCCTGGCAACGAACCTCCACCCCAGTTGGCCGGTGTCGGAGCCAAACCGTGGACGAAGTTTTGTTGATCTTTTGGCCACCCGGGCCGGTCCCGCGCACAAACCGTTCGTCCACCTCCGCGAACCGCACTCCGAGTCTCTTCAGCCTTTCGTCGATTTGGGTTGGTAAAGCCATGGTCGGGTCTTTTCTTTCAACCTGTATCAGTGGACTGAAGCACGCATCGATACGAGAACACACGAATGAAATATGATCAGCCCTCCTCCGAAACCTGCCAATCTCTCTGCCACGGTCTTTCGTTTTGAGAATGCAATCCGTTGCGTCGTAGGCAGCGAGCTTGCTTGCGCTCCGATCGCGCCAGCAAGCTGGCGGCCTACACGCTGACTCCAAAACAAAGCCCGCCCGTCTTTCTGCCCTATCATCATTCTCCTCCGTCATTAGTGCTCATCCGTGTCCATTAGTGGTTAGCCCGGATCGCGAAACTTATTTCCCATCGTCGAGTCATACCGCCTCTCCACTCCACATCTTCTTTTAACGTCCCATGATAACTGGTCCCGCCTGGTCAGACAAACTTCGCGCCGAAATTGGCAAGGCCGTCATTGGTCAAGATGCCGTCATCGAGCGTCTGCTCGTCGCACTTCTCGCCAACGGCCACGTCCTGCTCGAGGGCATGCCGGGTCTCGCAAAGACCTTGCTCGTCAAATCACTGGGCACCGCACTCGGTGTTCAGTTCGAGCGCATCCAGTTCACCCCTGACCTTCTGCCAAGCGACGTCGTTGGGACGATGATCTTTCAGCCGAAGACCGGCGAGTTCACCGCGCATCGCGGCCCCATATTCGCGAATCTGTTGCTCTCCGACGAAATCAACCGCGCGCCCGCCAAGGTTCAGAGCGCCCTGCTCGAGGCGATGCAAGAGCGCCAGGTCACGATCGGTGGACAAACCCATCTGTTGCCCAAGCCGTTCTTCGTGATGGCCACGCAAAATCCGGTCGAGCAAGAGGGCACCTATCCTCTACCGGAGGCCCAAACCGATCGATTCCTGTTCAAGCTGCTGGTCGATTATCCCAGCGCGGAAGAAGAGTCCTCGATGATGCAGCGTTGGGGGCAAGTTACGCAGCAGCCAGCACTCACCGCGGCGTCGAGCGGCGCAGAACTTCTGGAACTGCGGGCCGCCGTCGATCGCATCCACGTTTCGCCCGCAGTTCAGGGCTACATTCTTTCAGTCGTCCGCGCCACGCGCGATCTCGCCGACATCACGCAGCCGCAGAAAGCCGGCACAAAACGCTGGTTAACGTTCGGAGCTTCGCCTCGCGCCTCACTCGCGCTCTACCAAGCCGGTCGTGCGCTCGCCTGGTTGCGCGGTCAGGACTATGTATCTCCGTCGCTGATTCAGGAACTCGCGCCCGACGTGATGCGTCACCGCGTCGGTCTGACGTACGAAGCCGAGGCCGAGGAAATCACCTCCGACAAAATCATCGCGCAAGTCATCGAGAAAACGCCGGTGCCCGCCGTCGCAAAAGCCTGAAGGACTGAAAAGCTGAATGCGCGAACCTGTACCATGTTTAACGGCCTGCACGCAGGCTCGCGCGAATCCGTGAAGTAAATCTCCGTAATGCCTGCCGAACCCACCGTTTCCCAAAACCCTCTCGCCATCCTGCGTCAGCTGGAATGGCGCGTGCGGCACGCGGTGGAAAACATGCTCAGCGGCGAATATCGCTCCACGTTTCGCGGTCGCGGCATGGAGTTCGATCAGGTCGTGCGCTATGAATTTGGCGACGACGTTCGCGACATCGATTGGAACGTCACCGCGCGTCTTGGTGAGCCTTATCGGAAAAAATTCGTCGAAGAACGCGAGGTTACGCTGCTCGTTGTCTTCGAAGACTCGCCTTCGCTCCATTTCGGATCGGGTGCTCAATCGAAACGCGAGGCGTTGCTCGAGCTCGCGGGGCTCGTCATGCTTCTCGGCGCCGTAAACCGCGACCGGGTGGGCTTCGTTCACGCCGCGCCTGGTGGAAATCTTTTTCGTCAACCCGTCCGCGGCCGCGGGGCAATTCTGCATGCCGCCGCCACGCTGCTGGGCCAGCCCGCGCCGGCCGCCACTGACAAAGCGCCGTCGATGCCGTGGCGTTTCCTGGCCCGCGCCGCCCCGAAGCACAGCGTGTTGCTCTGGCTCGGGGATTTCCCACCGCGTCCTGAACCCGATGGATGGACCGTCCTGCAACGACGCTATCAAACGATGGGCTTTCGCGTCGATGATCCGTGGGATCGCGAACTGCCCACGGGCGAAGCGTTCGCCGCGTACGATCCTACCAGCAGTCGATTGGTCACGCTCGAGGGCAATGCCGCCGAGCGTGCAGCCCACGGACTTTGGCGCGAACAGCGAGAAGACGCATGGCGCACGCTTTTTCCCGCCCCACTCAGCCGGCTCGTCGTCGGCACCGGTGAAAACCGTCTCGATGCGTTGGTGAAATTCTTCCACGCGCGCATGCGCGGCGCGCGGTGAACGCGCCGAACGCGTAAGCTCCAAGCACCAATGGCCAATCTCCAGAGAAGAACCAAACCCGCAGCCCCGATCGATGAGGACGCACCTTCGAATTGTCCGATGACGAAGCCTGGTGTCGCACGTGGTGCTTCGATCCTTTTGACGTTTCATTCGCTTTGGGTCCGATACCCCGAAGCTTGCTTCGGCTTGGTTCGCATGGG
>DAITQE010000422.1:0-4248 GCA_036833235.1 Opitutus sp. | reverse complement strand
CGAGCCGTCCCCGCAGATCGAGTACTTCGCCCTGGCCGTGAACCGTCGAAATCATCTCGCGCGTCGGCTTCAAAGCCCGCTGCACTGACGTGCTCGGCAGAATAAAGCGATCCTCGCCCACACGTACGATCAACCCGTCGATGATCGCCATCGTGAGAGGCAGCTTGATTTTGAACGTGGAACCGTGGCCAACCTCGGACGTGATCTCGATCTTGCCGCGCAATTTCTCGATGTTGCGCTTCACGACGTCCATGCCGACACCACGGCCGGAAACCGCGGTGACTTTTTCCGCCGTTGAAAAACCAGGAGCAAAAACCAACGCGAGAATTTCGTCGCGATTGAGCACGGTACCGGCGGCGATCACGCCTTTTTCGACGGCCTTGCGATAAATCTTGTCTGGGTCGATGCCGCGGCCGTCGTCCTGGAGTTCAACGACAATATTGCTTCCCTGATGATAAGCTTTCAGGTGCAACGTGCCCGTCTCCGGCTTGCCAGCTGCCACGCGTGCCGCGGTGGGTTCGAGACCGTGATCGAGGGCGTTGCGCACCATGTGCACGAGCGGATCAGCAATCTCTTCGACAACGGTGCGATCGAGTTCGGTGTCGTCCCCACTGGTGACAAACGAAACTTTTTTACCAAAATCCCGCGCAAGATCTCGCGCAAGTCGCTCCATCTTTTGGAAGCTCTGTTTGATCGGAATCATGCGCAACGACATCGCGGTGTGCTGCAGTTCTTTCGTGATTCGGGACGATTGAGCGACGTTACGTTGAAGCGGCGATCCGGTGTTTTCACCGTGCTGGCGAGCGGTCTCGAGCAACTGGCTCTGCACGATCACGAGTTCGCCCACGACATCCATCAATGAGTCGAGTTTTTCGGTGTTCACCCGAACGGTGGCACCGCCCGCGACTTTCGGCGCGCCGATTGTCACACCTGCAGCCGAAGCCGCTGCGGCAGCGATGGGCGCCGGAGCAGTCGGCGCGGCCACAATCGGAGCGGCGACGACGGACGCAGGGAACGGAAACGTTAACTCCGCCGGAACGCTTTCGGGCTCCGGCAAATTTGCGACGAGCGAAACCAGTGGTGACGCTGGAAGCGGTGTCGGCAGCGCCGGCGTGTTCGCAATGTCGGGATGCTCCGCCAGCTTTTTGACCGCCCGGATGAGATGGCCGACCGGTACGATCTGATTGGGCAGCTGGCCCGTCTCGAGGGCGTCGGCGACTTGCTGGTTCAAGGTCTGCAGCGTATCCCGGCTGCGCAAGATCTCCGTGATAATCGGTCCGTTGAGCTTGAGCTTGTGGTTGCGCGCAAGATCCAGGAGCGACTCGACTTCGTGCGCGAGCGTTTGCATCGGCACGAGACCGAGGAAACCCGCGTTGCCCTTGATCGTATGAAACGATCGGAAGATGGAACTGAGTGCCTCGGGATTTTCCGGCTGCTGATCGAGGGCTAGCAACGCGGCCTCGATTTGCTGCAGATGTTCGACCGCCTCGCTGTAAAACTCGCCGAGCAGCTCCCGGTTATCCTCGAGATGCAACTCCAGCAACAGATCCGCCGCCGAAGATTTTTCTTCCGGCGCCGGTGTGGAGGAGGAAGAGGAAGAAGCAATCTGCGTTTCACCGGCAGGCGCCGCGCCGAACGGGGACACGGATCCGCCGGCTCTAATCGTCTCCACCGCTCCCGGCAGCCAGTCGATCAGGCCGCGCAAATGGCTTAGTGTTTTCTCGTCAAAAGGCTGCGCCGTATCGAGGAGCTTATCCAAGAGGGCGTGCGTCGCGGTCACGGCCGCGAGCAGTGCTGGCTCCGCAGCGCAGAGATCGCGTAAATCGCCGAGCAGACTGTACGCGGGGACGAGGCCGTCGTCGCGACCCGTTTGCGCCAGGATGGATTCCGCTGCGAGGCGGTTGATGGCGTCGTCCAACGCCTTGAATGACTCCGGAGATATGGGCATGCGCGCGGTCGGGGAAAAAGCGACCGTTCCCCTGTTCGGTCCGTTCGCAGGGAAGTTAAAGCGATTCCGAACATTGATGCGCGAACCGATCGTTTCGGATAAAGATATCCCTCGCTCATTCGGAAATCCAACGGACCGCTCGTTAACGATCGCCCGTCCTGTTTTTCACTCAATCCCGCCGGAGATTCGCCGAAGTAGAACCTCAATAATCACACGGGTGTCCCGATTTCGCTAAACCTCTCCTATTGTCATGTCCACTGTCACCGCCGTCACCGCCGTCACCGCAGCCACCGTCGCCACCAAGCTCGCCGGAAAATATCTGACCGTCGTACTCGACAATGAGGCGTATGGCATCGCGGTGCTGAAGGTGCGCGAAATCATTCGGATGCAAAAGATCACGCCGGTACCGCAGATGCCGAGTTTCGTCAAAGGAGTGATCAACCTGCGCGGTCGCGTTATTCCCGTCGTGGACCTTCGCGTTAAGTTTGGACTCAAAGCCGAGTTCGCAGAGCGCACGTGCATCGTAGTCGTGCAGGTAAAACTGCCGAACGAACAAATCGTGCAGATGGGACTAATCGTGGACAGTGTGGAAGAAGTTGTGACGCTGACCAACGAAGAGATCGAACCCACGCCGGATTTCGGCACGAAGGTCGACACCACTTACCTTCTCGGCATGGCCAAGGTCAAAGGGCAGGTTAAAACGCTTTTGGATATCGATCGCGTCGTCGCACCCGAAACCGTTCAGGCCATCGCGCAGGCAGCGGTTTGAGCGGGACCAGCGCGAGCGTGCGCGGCTCGATCTCTCAATGAAACGCCTGAAGATTCTGCTTGTTGACGACGAGCCGGAGACAGGCGTGGCATTGCGAGGCTGGCTCGAACGTCGTGGATATGAATCCGTTTACGTCGATGGTCCAGAGGCAGCGGATCACGCTCTTGCCACTGAAACATTCGACGTTGTGCTCAGCGATATCCAAATGCCCGGCAATCTGCGCCTGGAGTGGATCGAGCGCCGCTTGCAGCAAGAGTGCCCTCCACCGATCTTGCTGATGACCGGTGATCCTCATTTGGAAACGGCCATGCACGCCGCCAATTTACCGGTCGCCGGTTATCTCCTCAAACCGCTGGACTATGACCGCACCGCCGCGCTTATCGACCGGCTCGCGAGTGAGCATCAAGGGCGGTTGCAACTACGGGACGCCGCACGCGAGGTGACAAGGCTGCTCGACAGTTGTGAACCTGCTGCCGCAACGCTCGATCCTGTTTCGCAGCAGCTACGTGACTTGGCGCGCGCGCTTACTGCGGCCGCTCAGCCCGCTCGTCGACCAATGGGTGCAACCAGCCAGATGGATTTCTGGCGCGAGGCGGTCGCTGAAACAATTATCGTTCTCGAGAAAACCAAACACAGCTTTCGGTCCAGGGAACTCGGCGAACTGCGGCAGCGGCTGCAGCGGCTTCTGGCACCGGAGTTCATGCGTGAAAAGTTGCCGTGCCATTTATCGGCGACCTGAGGCAGGCCGGCAGATTTTTCGAAATTTTAACTAAAGGGGGCGCGGTCGTCGCCGATAATCAAAGTCAGTTGCGGTGCGCACAAGCGCAGCCGTCTTTTTCGGGCAGGTGAGTCGGCTTGCAAGGGAAAGGAACAACGTCCGCCGGGTTACCGCGCGGAGTCCTTCCTTCCCGCATGACCTCGAACAAAGACCACTCCACCAAACACACACCGTTTGGTCCACTCCCGTCGAACATCGACCCATTCCGATTCACGGGAGATCAGCCGTGCGGTCCAGCCGATGCGCCGCCGAATCCACCTTCTCAGCGTTTTGGACGCGACTCATTCTCCGCTCATATTCTTATCGTGGTGAGCGACCCGATTGAGTGCGCCCGACTCGGTCGCGCCGTTTGCCAATGCGGACACTCTGTTTCGCTCGCCTGCGATCCGCGTGAAGCCGCGGCGCTCCTTGCCGCAACGCCGTTCAATCTCGTCATCGTGGAGATCCCTTCAACCGCGCAACCGATCACTGTTCCCATCGAGCGCCTCCTGAGAATCGCCCCGTGTCGCGTTGCGTTGCTCACGACCCAACCAGAAGCAGTCCGCGCGATGTGCGTCGGCCGGGAGCCAGCACCGTTCATTTTGACAATGACAAACGAGGTGTCGTCACTCGAAGAGCAGCTTCGGCGGATTTTTCTGCAATGAAGCCGTAGCTGCGAGCGTGAGCGCGTGGAGTTTGGTGTAGGTAGCGCGCTCGTCGCGCTACGTCCGCGTTCGCGGACTCGTTGCGCGGCGAGCGCGCAACCTACTGTTC